>JBOFDL010000077.1:0-3097 GCA_051646985.1 Bacteroidales bacterium
CTACCTGATTAAGCGCATTTTTGCCAGCATAAACTTTAATTGACTCTTTTGCTAGTCTTTGCTTTAGGTCAGAGTATAAACTTTCATTCGCAATAACAACTGCATTTGGTTGAAATTTTAATGCTTGCTTGCATAACAAATCAATATTTTGATTTGCAGTAAGCACTTCTACTTCATATTTTTGTGGATACGAGGCTACAACATCAAGTGTTTGTATTCCAATTGAACCCGTTGAGCCAAGTATTGCAAGTCGTTTTTTTTGCATAAAATTGCTAAAATATTGCTATTAAAACACAATATATTGCTCTGGATCAATCGGAGTTCCACTATTCCAAATTTCAAAGCCTAAATATTGGCGCTCTTTATTAACTCCAATAATTCCAATAGCTTCTCCTGCTTTTACAAAATCTCCTGTACGTTTAAGTACTTCCTCACAATTCTTATAAACTGTAATCACGTTGAAGTCATGTTGAATATGCATGACATACGAAAATTCTGCCGTCCAATATACAGCCATTACTGTACCATTAAGAGAAGACATAATCGCTGATCCTGCTGTTGCTCCTATTTTAATATCAAATTTATTACTCTGTTTATTCAATTTTTCAATAACTCTTCCCCTAACTGGAGGGAAAAAATGCAAGTTAGAAAAAACCTGTGGTCGATTACTATTCGCACTTAGCAAAAGCTTACTTTGCATTTCAATTTGCTCCACTTCTCTACGAAAAATTGAATCCTCAACAGAATTAGCAAGCACAATTGCATTATAACGTTCTGCCTGTATTGTATCACTAACTCCTTCAATTTCAATAGGATCTTGTCCCGATAAAATTCGCCCAAGATTATCATTATACAAAGTCCAACTGCGAACCTCTTTTTCCAACGAATCTAATCGAAATGCATTTTGAATAATATAAGATCGTGTCTCACTATCTGGGTAACCAGGAATTAACTCTCGTAATGGTGTAAAGGCTATCAAAGTAACAACGCCTGCTACTCCTAAAAAACTTACAATACTAACAAATGAAATTACATTAAGACGGGAAAGACGCATATGCCAAACCTCTTCATAACTCTTATCGTTGTATATACTAAGGCGATATTTACTACGCAACTTATTGATATAACGACGCTTATGATTGGAGTTTGTTTCCATAATAGTTTTTGTTTCTTTGTGTACTCAAAAAAAGTCCACAATCTGCCAAAGTTATAAAAAAATGGCAAGTTTGCCAAAAGAAAGACCATATCAGTTTGAATCAAAAAAATACTTAACTTTGCTAGTGATTACTTATTGATGTAATACCAAAATTTATTTTTATTATGAAAAAAACTCTATTTTTACTTACCCTCTTTACCTTCACTATTACCACATATGCTGAAACAAAAAATTTTATTGATCAACCATTTATTGAGGTTGCTGGTAGTGCAAAAAAAGAAATTGCTCCAGATAAAATTTTCCTAACGATTACTATTAACGATAAAGAAAATAAAGCAAAAAAAAGCGTAGAAGCACTTGAAAAAGAAATGTTTACTACTTTAAAAAACTTAAATATTGATGTGTCTAAAAATCTTGTTGTCTTAGATTTATCTAGCAACTTCAAAGCCTCTTGGTATAAAGGGAAAGATATTGTTAGCACTAAACAATACGAACTTTTAATTAAATCTGCTACAGAGGCAGGAAATGCAATTGTTGCTCTTGAGGAAATTGGCATTTCTAATATTCAACTTGACAGAATTGACCACAGTCAAATTGAAAAAATCAAGCGTGAGGTAAAAATTGCGGCTATTCTTGATGCTAAATCAAAAGCCTCAGATTTACTTACTGCTATTGGCCAAAAATCAGGTCGTGCTTTGTGGATTTTAGAAATCGATCGACCAAGTACAATGTATCGTACACACGAGCCAATGATGGCAAGAGCAAACACAATGAATAACTTAACCGATGCTGTTAATCCAGAAATTGAATTTCAAAAAATTAAAATTGAGTATTCAATAATGGCAAAATTTGCTATTGACTAGATAGTTTCATGTTCTCAGAGTTACTTAACCTAATTTACCCAAACTACTGCGAGTGTTGTGGAAATACACTTAAAAAAGGGGAAGGGTTTGTTTGTTGTATTTGTCTATATGCAATACGACACACTGGGTTTTGGTCAAAATCTGGGAATCTTGTAGAAAAATTGTTTTGGGGACGAGTTCCTGTCGAAAATGCGTGTTCTCTTTTTTTTATGACAAAAACAAGTCGCTGTCGAAAGTTAGTACACAAACTCAAATACAAGAATAAACCCTTCATAGGTGTTGAGTTAGGTGCCATACTTGGCAAGTATCTGCAAAATGCCTCGTTATATAGTACAATAGATGCAATTATCCCGGTACCATTACATCCAAAACGTCAAAAAAAAAGAGGTTATAATCAAAGTGAACAAATTGCTATTGGTATAATGCGAAGTTTTGGAAAAGTAACAATTACAAATGTGTTGAAAAAAGCAAAATACAATGAAACTCAAACAAAAAAAAATCGAAATGAACGATTTAAAAATGTAGAAAATGTTTTTGCTATTAATAATCCTGATCTCATAGAAAACAAACACTTGCTATTAGTTGATGATGTAATTACTACCGGAGCAACAATTGGCGCTTGTATTAACGCAATACAAAGCAAGGTAAAATGTAGAATTAGCGTAACTAGTCTAGCAGTGGCCTCAAAAGGGTGGTAAATTTTAATTTTACACACACAAGCAACTCAAACTTTAGTTACCTATACAGTAAGTAGATATACAAAACTCTATGCCACCCATAAGATAAGAAGGTTTTACAATGAGAGTAAATAATATATCTTTTTGTAAACCAAAAAAAAGCAGAAACCAAAAAAGTCTTCTGCTTTTTTATTTATCAAATTAAACACATTATACTATTAAAACAAACAATACCTTTGGTAGTAAAACTATGTTATACACACTATGTTAGATTCATGTATTAATTTGTTGCAAAAAATCATTTCAAATCCGTCTTTTTCAAGAGAGGAAGAGTTAACAGCATCTTTAATTTTTGATTTTTTAAAAACAAAAAACGTAGACCCACAACGACATCTTAATAA
>JBOFDL010000078.1:0-2824 GCA_051646985.1 Bacteroidales bacterium
AAAATGTTTAATTTGGTAGAGCGAAATTGTGGAAGCCCTTGTCCTACGGATGGAAGTAATGCTTCGGAAATAAATATGACGGGACTGAATTCACCGTGTATGCATCGCCTTTATGGAAATGCAGTTTATACTTGTCTTATGAGAGATCTTAAAACAACTTCGACAGCACCAAGTGTTAAGTTAACGGGGCAAAAACAAAATCGCATTGAAGAATCATTTGGTTATCCTGATACTACTCGTGTCGTAAGTTCTGATGTGGAGGCTATATGGTCCTCTTTTGAACAAGAAACTGCTGGCAGGGATAGATATGGCTTCTCAATTATTCCGACAGGTGGTGGCGATGTCAATAATTATTATCATAGAGGTTTATCGGCATTTTTTGCACTTCCTAATATTGCTGTAGCGGGTGTTTCTGCTGTGGGAAGTATTGAAAATAACTTTATATCGTTCTTTAATTATTATAATGCCGTTGCCGCAGGTTTTTCGGGTTGGAAGTGCTTCAGAGATAATCAACGCTTTCTTGCGGTGCGTTGTGTGAAAAAATAAGACATAAAGTGGGATTCATTTTTTAATTCCACTTTTCGTTTTACTAATGAATGCAAATGCTTTTTTTGAGTGTTTTTGATTTACAGAATTTCAATCGTTCTACTTTGTGGATTTTTGATCGTGATTTTGAGTTTTATCGTATTTTGAGGCAATAACTCTTCGGCTAATTCAGGCCATTCTATAAGGCATAAGGCATTGCTGTCAAAGTATTCCTCGCATCCTAAGTCGTAGGCTTCGGCGAGATTTTTAATGCGATAGAAGTCAAAATGATAAATTTTGTTTTGTGTGTGAGTATGATACTCGTTAACCAAAGAAAATGTAGGACTTGTTACATTGTTGATGACTTGTAATTGTGTGCAAATTTCCTTAATCAATGTAGTTTTTCCTACGCCCATTTGTCCATAAAGTGCTACTACTTTATAATGGTCTATTATTTCAATAAGCCATAGAGCAACCTCCTCCAGTTGGTAGAGATTATAGTGTTTTAAGTGGCTCATTTTATTTTTATTGTTTTACTGGGTTGCGTTAATGGGTGTTTTGACTGCAAATATAGTGTAATTCTTTATAAGCAGGTAAAATATTTATTGAGAGTTTCGCGGAGACTTGCAAGTAAATTTGGAAAATATCAGCGTCTTTTTGTGGAGAGACCAATTTTTTGCGAAGAGGCACAAAATTCCTACAAATAATCTAAAGATTTTGCGAAATCTCAAAATGAGTACTCTCATGCTATTAATTGTTATTTTGTTGAAGGGAAAAGTGCGACTGCAAAATAGGTCTTAAATACTCGGACTTTTCTTAAAATTGGTCTTCGTTTGTGGGTGAAGTTTGAAGTTTAGTTTTTTCGTGAATTTGGGCACCCGATTTTTTGCGAGTTACTTCAAATAGACTCTCTGGTATTGCTATTGGAATGCATGGTGTAGATCTTGCCTTGTAGGAGTAGAATATAGATATTTAGGAAGTCCATGATCGTCTATCCAAGGGATAATTTGTATTTCATGGTTTATAGGTCTAAAAGACGCTCAAAGAAACTTTGATATAGTTCGACTATGCCACTTTTCTCTAATAGTTTTAGATTTGATTGAGTGATGGCAAAAAACTGTGGAACTTTCGTTATATTTAGATCTCTAAAGATAGTGGGGTATTGGGCAATTTTTTTGTGATATGAAAGTGCACTTGTAATGTTTTTAAACCCACTTACGGTAAGTATTTGGAGTTTGTTGTTGAAATTTTGAATATCAACAGAGTATTCGTCTGCATTGATATCTGCATTGAATGCGATGAAGTTGAATTTGAGTTGATTGTGATTGATATTTTTATCAAAAATGAGAACAAATATGCTTTTTTCGTCTTCTAGGGAGTATTCTACGTTGGGGACTTCTGCAATGATGGGTTTTGTATTTTGCTCCTCAATAATAAGTTGTTCTCGTGTTTTAATGGTGTTAATCATATTTTGGGCAACTTGTGCAACTTCTGTATTTTTGTAGTTTTGTGTGATGTTCGTAAGTGCCGCAATATATTCGGGAATGCTGTTGTTTTGAGCATCTGCCATTGTGTAGAGTAGTTTGAAGTTTGCGGCAATGGGCATTTTGTTGTATTGATTATAGCCTTGTTCCGCAAGACGTCGGGCTTGGGAGTAATTGTCTTGATGATAATTGGCGAGTGCTTTTTCAAATAGAGAGTTTGCTGCTTTGATTTGGATTTCTTGATCTGAAACAAAGTTGGGGTCAATCACATATTTGGTAAGGAGTTCGTTGGGGTAGTTGGAAATGAGTATATTTTTGTAGTATTCTGCCCGAGCGGTATTTGGCACTTGTGTATTAGCAATATAGAGATAGAAAAACGTTTCTAATTGATAACGATGTGTAGAAAAGCGCTTATTCATGGCTTCTAGCATTTTAATGGCCGCTGGCTTGTCGTTTAGATAGTCTTTGTACACTAAACTTGCATCAAACATTGCACTTAATACCATACTGTCTGAGGCTCGTATCATAGAGTCGCTTATTGGAACGTTAACTAAGTAATATTCTGGAGTAAATAGAGGATTTTTTTTGACAAGAGTATCAGGTTTTTCTGTGTTTGAGAAGTCCATTGCGTTATTCTTGTTTTGTCGCCAATTGTCAGCAAGACTTCGTGTTCCCCAAATGCGTTTAAATTCAAGATTCCCTTTGGCAATTACTTGTGGGTTATAAAAATACCATTTTCCGCTAGTTTGATTTGAGAAGTTGGAACTTAGTTGGGCTTGGGTTGCTGCTCGAGCTAAGCGTAATTCCTCTTCACG
>JBOFDL010000079.1:0-4426 GCA_051646985.1 Bacteroidales bacterium
TCAATGAGTTTATTGACATCTAAAATGTCAGGAACATTGCGAATAGTGATTTTTTGTGCGGTAAGTAATACGGCACAGATTACCTGCAGAGCCTCATTTTTCGCTCCTTGTGGGATAATTGACCCTTGTAGTTTTTCACCTCCTATAACTTCAAATGAAGCCATATTTTAATGACTATAATGGTTATCGTGATTTTGACTTATTATGAGGGAAATTACGCCTCTGATGCGTACTTTTTGGACGACGACGTACATCTGCGGCGCTTCCACTCATGCTATAATTGCCCACTCGTAAGCGCACATCGCTATCCACTGTAATAAGTCCTCCCGAAAGAAGGGCTAAATCTTTATAAATAATATCATCCGTAACAGTATCTTTGCTCCATGTAAGATAAGCCTTTTTCATGTGATTTGCCAAAGCAATAATTGCCGCCTCACGAGTAGTTCCATTTGACATTTCTACAACAGCTTGTATCATAGATTGAATCGTCCTGCCATAATGCTTCTTTTTTATTTCGTGAGGGATAGAGTAATCTACTCTATTAGGCTTCTCTGTAAAAACCTGAGGGCTTGGCTTTGGATAAGGGGGATCAATATCCAAGTCAAATCCTGCAATAAGAAATAAATGATCCCAAAGTTTATGCTTAAAGTCATTTATATCTCGCAAATAGGGAAAAAGATTCCCCATTACAGCAATAACTGCATGAGCTTGTTCATTACGCTTATCTCTTTCTGCAATTGTTTTAATGTATTCTACCATTCGCTGAATATGACGTCCATATTCAGGCAAGACTAATTTGCTGAGTTGTGTATTATAATCCATAGGGGTGCAAAGATAGCCTTATTTTTTTACAAAAAAAATGGATGTTAGCCAATATATACAGCAACATCCATTCTTTGAAATAATACAAATCAAACTATCTATTAACGAATAACAACATCTGCTCTTCGATTTACTGCGTGTTCTGCTGGCGAGCAGGCAACACCTATGGTACAACGATTCAAAGGCTTCTCACAACCAAATAAGCGTAAATTAATTTGATGAGACGCTACTCCTTGTTGTTTTAAGTACTCTAATAATGCCATCGCTTGCGCTAAAACAACCTGCGATGCAATTCCTGCTCCATGTGCAGCATCAGTATGTAATGAGAATTCTGCAACAGCAGTTGGTTTATTATTCAACGTTTCAACTACTTGAGCAAGCGTTTCCATAGATTTAAAGGCAGTCATCGGCACATTAATATCAAACACTAAACTTTTAAGACGAGAATCTTTTTTAACTCCTGGCTGTGTGGATGGTGTGGATACTTTAGGAGATGCATTATTTTTCGACACTTCTGTTTTCTGATGAGAATTAGAAGGAATATCAGGATTATCTGTTGGATAAATAATTTTCACCTCTGCTCGTCGATTAAGCGCATGCTCTTGAGGAGAACAATTAACTCCTGCGGAGCAGCGATTTACCAAGATTAAATCTCCATGTGCAGCGGTAGTTATACGTTTTGCACTAATTCCATTTTGCTGCAAGTAGTCAGACAGCACAATGGCTCTGCGCTCTGTGAGTCTTTGTTTTGCTGCATGTGTACCCAAAACATCACTATATACATCAAGATGTACTCTTAAAGAGGGATCTTTTTTCAACAACTTAATTAAATCTGCAACTGCTTTATAAGAAATTTTATCTACGTAAGGTATTCCTGCTTGAAAATAAATTGTGCCAAATTTATTTCCAGCATGAACTCCTTCAGATTTTGCAGGACGTCCCACCTTGGGGGCTTGTCCTTTTTCTGTTTTTTGAGGTATAGAGAGAGTTTTTGTCATTGCCTTAGTATCATACTCTAAGGCTTCTACTCCTGATGCATATTGTGTTACTTTTCCTCTAAGAGGAGGAGTTGATTGTATAGGTGCAGCAGCCACATAAGAACTAGACGGCAACGAGACCGAGTCTTTCAGTAAATCTGATTTCTTATTTGGCATAACGCTATCAACTGCTGGCAAAGGTAAGTCTTTAAGAGAACCATACATAAATACATTAGAGACTCCGCCATCTCGAGAGGATATAAATACTGCTGGCATAATTGTCGTTGTTGACAAAGGCGCAAAACTAACATCATTCCCTGTCGAATTAATTGGTGCACGCATATTTTGAGGCTTTTGCCATTTCCCATCCTTAAGGTCTGATTTAAATATATCTAATCCTCCAAAAGTAGGATGACCATCAGAGGAGAAAT
This sequence comes from Bacteroidales bacterium, assembly GCA_051646985.1. GTDB lineage: Bacteria > Bacteroidota > Bacteroidia > Bacteroidales > UBA932 > JAITMY01. The sequence goes on from JBOFDL010000079.1 coordinate 2,231, forward strand.
ACAAAGTCGTATCATTAAAAATCAATGGAGAGACATCTGTATAAGGGGTATTGATTGTTGCTCCTAAATTTTCAGGTTTTCCCCATTTTCCATTTGCAAACTTAGATTTATAAATATCAAAGCCTCCATAACCATCAGGCATATCTGAGGCAAAATACAAGGTCAACCCATCAGATGAAATAAAAGGATCTTTGAGACTATACACTTTACTATTAAATTCAAATGGAATTGGCTTCGTCCAAGTATTCTTTTGTTTAGTTGATAAATATAATTCTAAACCTGTTATTTTTGTTACAGGATCAATATACTGTTGAGCAAAAACAACCATTTTTCCATCAGGAGTAAGAGAAACCGGTCCTTGAGCAATAGGATCCTTTATTTTAATTTTTGGAACTGGCACAAATGGTGTTATTGTTCCAAACTGCCACTCTCCTCTTTGCTTTTTTAAATTAAGTTGCCACATTTTTGACACCCATGGAGTTTCAGCAGAAATCGTAGATTTATTTTTTGCCTGAGTGGCTCCTTTCTGAGTGCGCAATACTTTTTTAGGACGATAACGACTTGGCCTATTTGAGGTCAAAATTAGCATCTCGCCACTAACAGCAATCGCAGTTTCATTGAATGGAGAAGACAGCGCCTCTGCATCAAGCACCTCTAAAATAGCAGGCTTATAAGTGGTATCTGCCTCTATTTTAATAATTTCGTCTATATTAGAAATTAGACCTCGAGTTTTTTCTGCCTCAGTAGGAACTACTTGCGCATAACGCCCCAAAACACTCTTTGCTTCAGAGTATTTCCCATTATCTCTCAAGAAAAAAGCAGACTTAAGTAATGTCTCAGGAGTAGGAGTAGGATGCTTCAAGGCTAAATCATACCACTTCATTGCCTCTTTATTATTTCCTAAAAAAACATAAACTTCAGCTAGGAGTTCAACCGCTTCATTTTTTCCCTTCTTCTTTTTTTCTACAACCTGTTTATATTGCTTTATTGCATCCTCATACTTTCCTGCATTAAGATATCTATTTCCTTTTTCAAGGGATGCAGAGAGCGAACGCTCCTTAAACCATTTAACAGAAAAAAAGGAGGAACGAGATGACGACACTGAAAAATCTTTCGACTGAGTCGACAACGGGAGCGTTACCAAAAAAAACAGGCTAAAAAGCAAGTGGCGAAATACTATTTTCATATTTTTGATTATCTTTTATTCGTATCCAATTAACTTAAAAAAACTTCAACTATAAAATGCTATTCTTCTCCAAATGAGATCTCTATTCTTCTATTCTGAGCATGCTCTGCTGCAGTACAATCAACTCCTTCGGTACACTTATTTACCAATTGCTCATCTCCACGAGCTTCTGTTGTAATACGCTTAGAGGCAATTCCATTTTCTTTCAAATATTGCTTCAAAACCTTTGCTCTTCGAGCAGATATCTTCGCCTTAACTTCTGGAGAGCCTTTCGCATCGCTAAATGCGTCTAGATGAATAACAACCTCCGGATTTGCTTTCAAAAACTTTATCAACTTAGCCACATTATAAAAAGATTTTTTTTCAACGTAGGGCAAGTTCGATTGAAAATAAATCGGATCAAATGTAACATTCTTGTAAGACTGGGTCTTCCGCACGATCTTCTTCGAACTTACAGGCAATGTCGCTGCAGTTAACGTTTTTTTTCCTTCCATGCTAGAAGATTTTGCGAGCACGTCTTGTTTTTGCGAATTAACACTAGAGGCTGAACGAGAAGATGAACGAGAGAATCCATCCGCCCCACCAAATGTCGCTTTGGGAGAAGGCTCTGGCGCACTAGCCACACTAGGTGATGCAGAAGGCTCGGCTGTCGCCGAGGACGAACTACTTGTTGAGGAAGGACGTGTAAATCCACCCGACCCACCAAATATCGCTTTAGGTGCAGACTCGGGCGCACTAGCCACACTAGAGGATGCAGAAGGCTCGGCTGTCGCCGACGAAGGTCTACTTGTTGATGAAGGACGTGTAAATCCGCCTGAACCACCAAATGTCGCTTTGGGAGAAGGCTCTGGCGCACTCGCCACACTAGAGGATGCAGAAGGCTCAGCTGTCGCCGACGAAGGCCTACTTGTTGAGGAAGGACGCGTAAATCCACCCGACCCACCAAATGTCGCTTTGGGAGAAGGCTCTGGCGCACTAGCCACACTAGGTGATGCAGAAGGCTCGGCTTT
>JBOFDL010000080.1:0-9357 GCA_051646985.1 Bacteroidales bacterium
CACATCAAGTCTTGCTCCAATTTCGTTTATTCCTGTTCGAGGTACGTTCACGCGAGGAATTTTTGCCACGATTTATACCAATTGCTCATTAAGCGAAAAGGAGATAAATACACTATACACAGATTTTTATAAAGATGAAATCTTTACTTTTGTCAGTCAAAGCGAAGTCTCTTTAAAAGAGGTACTAAATACGAATAAATGTTTTATACATTTCCAAAAATTAGGACAAAAACTTTTACTTACCTCAGTCATTGATAATCTTGTAAAAGGCGCATCGGGACAAGCCGTAGAAAACATGAATTTGATGTTTGGATTGCCTGAAAAAGAAGGTTTAAACTTAAAGTCTATTGCATTTTAATAACTTCAAAAGTCTTTAGTTTTTAACAATTTATAATCAACCACCCTTCCCTATCTGTAGTAAAAATACTTATCTTTGCAGCCCTTTAACATTTCCGCAATGATTTTTATTTTTTACTGCGCAATTTCCGCCTTTCTCGCCACATTTGTGCTACTACCCTTGCTTATTAATTATTTGACTAAGCAAGAGTTATTAGACATAGGAGGTCGCCGTAAGATTCATAAAGGATTTATTCCTTCAATGGGAGGCATTGCTATATTTTTAGGATTTTTATTTGCCGCTGTCGTTTGGATTCCTACACGAGATTTGGCCTTTTTTCGTTACTTTTTAGCAGCAGCAGGTATCTTGTTCCTTACAGGTATGCGCGATGACCTTGTAGTACTTAGCCCTCGTGGCAAATTAATCATGCAATTGCTTGCCGCCTCAATGGTTGTATGGGGAGGAGGAAGTGATATGGGTATTAGGATTGCAAATCTTAACGGGTTTTTAGGTATCTATGAATTGCCTTTAATTGTAAGTTATTCATTTTCGATTTTTTGTATTATTGTCGTTACCAATGCTTTCAATCTTATTGATGGACTTGATGGGTTAGCTTCTTCTATAAGTTTAGCCGCTTTTACCATGTTAGCTCTTTGGTTTTTGATGGTTGCCGATGGCCAAAATCATTCGTGGACAATGGCTCTTTTACTCATAGCATTTATTGGTGCAATTGTAGCATTTTTATGCTATAACTGGCATCCTGCTTCTATTTTTATGGGCGACACAGGCTCTCTTTTGTTGGGATTTGTAATGGCAGTTAGCATACTGAAATTTATTCAAATCAATGGCAATCCGATGTTTGTAAGTGATTATAAAATTAGTGCACCTCTAAGTATGGGTTTTATTATGGCAATAATTCCTCTCTTCGATACTGGACGCATTTTTCTTTTACGTCTTAGCCAAGGTCGCTCCCCATTTGCTCCTGATAAATTACATATTCATCACTTATTGATGCGAATTGGATTAAGTCATTCTCAAGTTACCTTGATTATGGTGGGATTATATTTATTTTTTGTGAGTTTTTCGTATTTATTATCCCAAAATTTCTCGGATAATATTGTAGTTCCTATTATGGTAAGTGTTTGTGTGGGCTTACACTTTTTCTTGGGTTACATTGTGGATTTTATTTTTCAACGTAAGCGCAAAAATAATATCAACTTTGAGGTATTTGATAATTAAAATGTTACTAATTGGCTTTTAGAGGAAGAATTAGTTTTACAAGTTTAAGAGCAAGGTCTGTAAATATAATCTTGGGATTCCCATTTCGTAAAATATGTTGCATCGCTAGATTTAATTCTTCATACAGTTTTTGTACGTTATCCTTATTAATAAAGGGTGAAAATTTTTGACTGAATTCTGCCTCATCTCCCAATAAATAAAATGCATCTGTTGCTTTTTGATTTAAAGCGAAGTTTTCTCTTACCATTTGCATTGCATATAATAAAAAGTTTTTTTGATTTTCTCGCCCATGGCTTGCTAATTCTTCTGCCAAATCTAACAGTGCCAATATATTTTTGGGATTACTTGCATAACTTAAACGCATAAGGTTTTTAAAGTTTTCGGAAAATTGAGCGCGTTGTTCATTTTGATGAATAATGCTACGCGCTTCTACGACACTTCCTTGTGCAACTTTTGCTAAAATTTTTGCTTCAGCAGTCGGCACTTGCATCTGTTCATGAAGCATTTTTACTAAAGCTTCAACTTCAATTTGTGGAATATTTAAGATTTGTGTGCGAGAGAGAATTGTTTTGAGAATTCGTCTTGTATTTTCGGCCACTAATAAGAATAATGTTTTACCAGTAGGTTCTTCAATCAACTTGAGGAGTTTATTACTTGCCTCTTCATTCATTCGCTCAGGTAGCCAGATGAGCATTATCTTAAATTTTCCTTCAAATGCTTTTAAATTAAGTTTGGCTAATATAGCTCCTGCCTCATCAACTCCAATAACACCTAGTTTATTCCCAATTTCAATGGCTTCATACCATTCTTGTTCTGTGAGGTATGGGTTTTCAATGATTTGTTTGCGAAATTCTTGTAAAAAAGCATCGCTATTTTTATCCTTCTTCGATTCTGAATTTACTGGAAATGCAAAGTGAAGGTCTGGATGAATCAAGTTGCTCATTTTATGACAAGTTGAACAAACTCCACAAGAGTCATTTGGTGTAGGTTGTTCGCACATAATATATTGTGCGTATGCTAATGCCATGGGTAGTCCTCCTGTGCCTTGTCGAGCTACAAACATTTGGGCATGACTGATACGTCCTTGTTGTATTGCGTTGATTAGGCGTTGCTTTAATTCTGAGTGCCCTATGATTTGACTAAATAACATTTGCTGGTTTTTTGAAAATTTTATGAGAAGGATTGTTGCTCTTGTCCAATTTTAGGGCAGGGCTTAAAATGATGCTCTTGCTTTTCTTTATCAAATAAAAGCCGATAGGTTGCGTGTGTTTTGTAAATTACGGCACCTAATTGTTGTTGAAATCGCATCATTACAGGATTAAAGTCTCCTATCCAAGAGAGTTCGAGATTGGTGTATGGAAAGTTTTTTTGAAGTGCTACTTCTGCAAATTTCATTGCTAATGCGGCTTCTATTGCTTTCCCTCGATGTTCTGGTACTACTCCAAATACTATACTCATTATACGTTTACTGATTTTTTTTACACGAAATAAGTACCAAAATCTAAGGCGTTTAAGTAGTGTGAATTTTCCCCCTCCTAGTCGTTTTATTAGTTCATTTATTTCGGGAATTTGAATAAAAAAGGCCACAGGGAAACTTTTATAATAGACAAACCAAATGAGGCGATAGTCAATAATGGGTTTAATGGAAAGGAGTTTTTTATGTGCTTCTTCATAGGTCATTTTTTCGACGCCTGAGTGCTGTGCCCATGTTTTATTGTAGATATTGCAAAAGTCTTGCACTGATTGTATTAATGTTTTGGCTTGTAATTGCTTGATTTTGTAGTTTGGATTTTGTAGTATTCTTTCTGCTCTTTCTACTAGTCCTTGAGTTACTCCTGTCATTGATATGGGTCGTAAATAGGAGTATTGCTTAAAATAAATTTTAAATCCATAACTTTCAAATAGGTTTTTGTAGTATGGTTTTTGATAATTCATTCCGTATGATGCTTGTGTAAATCCATCTATAAGCAATCCCCACCAGTATTGACGTGATCCAAAATTTATGGGGCCATCCATTGCTTCTATATTTCGCACTTCAAGCCACTGTTTGCAGGCATCAAAAAGTAAAAAGGCGACTTCTTGGTTGTTTATTGATTCAAAGAATCCTATTCCTCCTGTTAATTGTTCGTTAAGGTGAACGGTTTCAGGGTTTATAAAGGCTGCAATTCTTCCTACTATTTTTCCTTCTGTGTTGTGTGCTAAAAATCGTACGGATTCTCCTCCTTGTTGTAGGAGTTTATTTTTGCTGTATGTGAAAATATCTTCTATTTGATGGTCAAATGGATGAACATATTGATTATCTGATTGGTAAAGGCATTTTGGGTAGTCTAAAAATGCTTGGCGTTGTGCTTTGCTTAGTACTTTTGTTAGGCTAAAAAGACTCATAAAATTGGAGAGAAAACAAAATTCAATTATAAAAAACTACTTTTGTAAAGGGATTATGAAGCTTTTGATTGTTCAAATCGTATTTATTAGCAATTGCTATCTTATTTTTGCAAGTCTAATAATTCAACAAGGGCTACAATTCTTAAGCCTTTGGCAAAATTACAAAAAGATTTTAGCACTTGTTTAATTTTAGATAAGATGTGTATAAGCAAAGATTGCTTTTGCTACTTTATGGTAGAGAATACATGAATTGTATCTACATTTTTATCAAAACTATATATACGTAAATGTATGCCTCTAAAAATTGCTTTTGACGCTAAGCGACTGTTTAATAATAAATCAGGACTTGGTAACTACTCTCGTACACTTATTAAGGATTTGTCTAGTTTTTTTCCAGAAAATGAATATTTTCTTTACTCGCCAAAAATAAAAATTGACGGCAATTTCTATGGTGCAAAAAATATAAAAATAATATTGCCAAAGGGAATTTATAGGTTTTTAAGCGCTGTTTGGAGAAGTTTTGTTATACCAATTTCTATAAAGCGGAATAATATAAATATTTTTCATGGTTTAAGTCATGAATTACCATGGGGTATAAAAAAGTCAGGTGTAAAAACGGTTCTTACGGTTCATGATTTAATCTTTTTGAGATTTCCACACTTTTATAGTAGGTTTGATGTATTGATGTACAAAGTTAAGTTAAGTTATGCTTGCAAAAATGCAGATGTCATTATTGCTATCAGCCAACAAACTAAAGATGATTTAATTAATTTAATGGGTGTGGAGGGGCAAAAAATACAGGTAATTTATCAAGCTATTCAAAATGTTTTTGCACAAGCATTGAGTGTTAAAAGCAAGCAAAATGTGCTTGCACAATTATCCATTCATAGTAGATTTATTTTATGTGTGGGGAATATTGAGCCTCGCAAAAATCAATTAACACTTCTGAAAGCAATTGCTCTTACGAAGGATGTCCATTTAGTGATTGTAGGTAAAGGGAAAAGTTTGTATTACAAAAAATTAATTTCATTTATACAGCAAAATATGCTTACTGAACGTGTAAGGTTTGTAAATGGAATCCCTCTTGAACAATTACAGGCTTTGTATCAAAGTTGTGAGTTTGTTGTGTATCCAAGTGTTTTTGAAGGTTTTGGCTTACCTATTGTAGAGGCAATTCAAAGTGGGAAGGCTGTCATTACTTCTACAGGAAGTTGCTTTAGTGAGGCTGGAGGGGAAGGTGCTTTGTATATTAATCCGTATAATGAGATGGAAATAGCCGAAAGTATTGAGTTATTGTGGAATGATGCAACATTATGTAATCAACTTGCTGAAAAAGGGGCAAAACATATCACACGATTCGAGGGAAGTAGTATTGCAAAATCTATAGAGGTATTGTATAAAAACTTATGGAGTGTATAAAAGAGATGTATAAAAGCTTAAGGTTTTATTACAGTGATTTTTTGTTATTGAGATGGTGCCTCAACTTGCGTGTAAGTCTTGTGTTTACATGGTAGGGGTGTTTGTCCAAAGCGTCATTTTAAGTGTGGGTATGATATGGATACAAAAGCATTGTTGGCTTGCTTGCCTTTTTAGTGTGTGGGTATGATTGGTTGATTTTAATTTGGATTGTTATTGTATTCTTATCGAGGATTATAGGCTGATTGGTCGAGAATTTGTCGATAGTTTTGGTTGTGCATTAGTTCTTTTAGACTTATTTTTTTGTTGTGTTCCATGTATTTGGATACGAGGCGATAGCCTAACCAATTTGCGGCTTTGCCTGGTGCTTCTCGTGAGAATTCTTGTGTAAAGGGTCGTTCTTCTGTAAATTTTGCAATGGTAAATGGGTGTCCTGTAAAGAGTAGTTTATTTTCTACTAAGTATAGCCACATAAATCCTTCGTTGCTTTGACATGAGGTTTGTTGTGTTTTTGTAAATCCAAAGATGGTGCTGTCTGCTTCGTTGGGAAGAAGTTGTTTTGTGAAGTAATGTATTTTTCCTTCCCATATCATTCTTGCAATAAGTTCGTCATTTTTAACTTGGTATGGAAACATTCCTTTTGCCCAAAAGGAGATAATGTCGCTCATGAGTTTTTGAGGGGTCATATTGCGTATCATATATTTGTAGAAGCCAAGAAGGAGATAGTTTTCATAGTCTTCTCCGAGATATTTGTCTAAGCCTACTCCAATAATGTTTTCTGCTAGCATTATGGATTGGTTAAATCCTGATACGTATGTGATTATTCTTGGAATTGTATCATTTGGAAAGTGTAGTTTGTGGCGTTTAAAGGCGAGTGTGAGTTGTTTTTTAAGAGCGTCTGTTTTTTCAAACATTTCTTGTGCCATTTCGTAACTTTCTTGCACAATATCTGCCATTAGGAAGTCTTTTAGGTTGTCTAAGAAGTCTTCATCTTCGGGTGTTCCTACGCCAATGATACCTGAGCAGTAGAGGTCAAAGAATGTTCCATATTTTTGTTGTAAATGAGGTAGGCTTTGTTGTAAACTATCTTCGTTTATTTCAAAGAGTTCTTGTTCAAATCGTTCAATGTTTAGTTCTAATGGTATTTTATTTAGTTTGCTTCGTTCGCATTGACAACTAATGGTTAGAAGGGAGAGTAGAAGGCTTGTTAAAAGTAGATTGTGCATAGTACAAGGTTTGATTTATGATTGTAGTATTAGGTTTTCACAAAGTTAGATAATATTTTGAGAGCAAACTTCTTTTTGTACCTTTGTTCACCAAATTTCTGTTTGGTTCTTGGATGCTTTTGGGAATTAAATTGTTTTTTTCTACTAATGTTTTTTTATTCAAATTAGGGTATGCTTTCCATCAAAAATTTATGTGCAAGGATCGATAATAAAGAAATCCTTAAGGGTATTAATCTGCAGGTGAATGCGGGGGAGGTACATGCAATTATGGGACCGAATGGTTCTGGAAAAAGCACGCTTTCTACTGTTTTGGCGGGTAAGTCGGGCTATGAGATTACAGAGGGAGAGGTTATTTTTGAGGGTAAGAATTTATTAGAAATGTCTGCGGAGATTCGTGCTCGAGAGGGTTTGTTTTTAAGCTTTCAATATCCTGTAGAGATTCAAGGAGTGAGTAATGTAAATTTAATGAAGATGTCTGTTTCTGAACAGCGGAGGCATCAAGGTTTGAAGGATTTGTCTCCTAGTGAGTTCTTGAAGTTAATGAAGGAAAAGGCGGCTTTTGTGGAGTTAGATGAAAGTTTTTTATCGCGTGGTGTGAATGTTGGTTTTTCTGGTGGGGAGAAAAAGCGGAATGAAATCTTTCAAATGGCAATGCTTAATCCTAAATTATCGATACTTGATGAAACGGATAGTGGTTTGGATATTGATGCGCTTCGTATTGTGGCTGGAGGGGTTAATAAACTCCGAAGTGTGCATAATTCGATTGTTTTAATTACGCATTATCAGCGTTTATTGGATTATGTTATGCCTGATTTTGTTCATGTTTTATATCAAGGTAGGATTATTAAGACGGGGGATAAGTCATTGGCATTGGAGTTGGAGAAGAGGGGTTATGATTGGTTAAAGTAAATATAAATGGAGTCAAAAAATAGTGTTCTTCTTTCGCCAAATGAGACGAAAGTACTTTTCTTGGAGGATTCTCAACGATTGCCATTGATTGTTAATCTTGCAGAAAATGCTTCTTTACATTTAATTGTTCTTGTTACTAGTAGTATAGAGGTTGAGGATGTTTTTGTGTTACAAAAAAATAGTCGTCTTAATGCTGTTTATGTTTCTTTGGAGGGTGAGCGTATTGTTCAGAACTTAAGGGTCTGTATCGATGGGGAGGGGGTTAATTGTTCTATTTCAGGCCTTGTTTTGGCGTGTGATAGTGATATTTGTCGTTTTTCTATAGAGATGCATCATAGGGCTGGAGGAAGTCATAGTACTCAAGTCTTTAAGCAAATTGCGGCTCACGATTCGATAGTTGAGTTTGAGGGATGTGTTATTGTTGCACAGAATGCTCAAAAAACAAATGCTCAACAAAATAGTAAGGCTCTTTTATTGGGTAGGAATGCAAGGGTAAATACAAATCCTCAACTTGAGATTTATGCTGATGATGTTAAATGTTCTCATGGGGCAACGGTGGGACAACTAGATGTTGATGCATTGTTTTATTTGCAAACTCGAGGTATTGGAGGGGAGGCTGCGAAACAATTATTGTTGCTTGGTTTTGCGGAGGATATTCTTGATTGTATTGATGAGGATGTTATTCGTACTCGTATTTTGAGGATGGTTCATAATCGTATTCAGTATTTATTAAGGGTATAGGCGGGTGTTGGGTTTAAGGAATGGTGTTTTATTTTTCTTGTTGTTTTGAGGGTATTTTGTTTTGTTATTTTGAACATGTGTTTTATTGTGTTCTTTGTTCATAGGAGGTTTTTTTGCGGTGATTTTAAGGCATAGTGTTTTTTGATGATTTGATGCTGGATTTTTTTTCGTTTATTTTTCGTTTGTTTTATCTTTTTACTAAACGATTTCTTCTTTTTTTGTGTTTTTCTTGATTGATTTTCTACTGATATTGCTATTTGTTCATTCGAAAATAGTGTTTTTCTTTTCTTAATTGCTAATTTCTTTATTCATATTGGGAGTTTTCTTCGTCAGGGAGCAATATTCTTCATCTAGAATGCAGTATTTCTCAGTTGGGATGTAATATTCTTCATCGGGGAGACAATATTTCTCGGTTGGGATACAATATTCTTCATCGGGGATGCAATATTTCTCAGCCGGGATACAATATTCTTCATCGGGGAGACAATATTTCTCAGTTGGGATGCAATATTCTTTATCGGGGACGCAATATTTCTCAACCGGGATACAGTATTCTTCTTTTTAAGTGGGGTGGTTTTTTTGTAGAGTGCGTGATTTGCTTCTTGGATTATTGATGGTGTTTTATTTTTCGTCAAATTCTTTTGAGTAAATAACGGTTCCTGATATATTTTTTAAGGCGTTTTTTTTCAATTCAATGGCCATAAAGGCTTTTGAGGGGACTTCAAAGGGTGCTTTTATTTGCCATTTTTCGGTGGGCACAAAGCCAAATTTTGGATAATAGTTTTCGTGTCCTAAAACAATCACGGAGTCAAATCCTATGTCTTTGGCTGCTTCAAGTGCATTTTTTATTAAGTCTGCACCAATTCCTTTTTTTTGAAATGCGGGATGAACTGAAATGGGGGCAAGGGCTAAACTTGTATGTTCTTTTTGATGTGGGTCTTTTATCTTTATTTTTGAGAGGAGAATGTGTCCAATAGTTGTTGTGTTGTTTGTTGCAACAATTGAAAGTTTAGGGACAAAGATTTCGGAATTTTGTCTAATTGCATTTACTAATTTTGCTTCTATTTCTTGCTTAAAAGTGAGTTTATGAAGTTCGAAAATTTG
>JBOFDL010000081.1:0-9525 GCA_051646985.1 Bacteroidales bacterium
CGCTTTACTCAACTTCAACCTGGAAAATATCTTTTTAAAGCGCAAGTTTATGATGGCGAATGGGGAAAAAATCCGATGTTTGATGTATTAAGCATTACTGTACTTCCATTTTGGTGGCAAAGATGGTGGTTCCGTTGCATTCTCGCAGTCTTATTAATTCTCGTTTTTTATGTGGGTTGGAATTATTATCGGCAGAGAAGAGAAAAAGAGATGCAATTAAAAATGACTATTTATGAAAAAGAAATGTCAGAGCAGAAAATCCGCTTTTTAATCAATATCAATCATGAATTGCGCACTCCTCTCAGTTTAATCTCTGCTCCACTTGAACGCTTATTAAAAAATACGAACTCAATCTCCGAAGAACTTAGAACTGCATTAAGTGGCATATATAAACAAGCAAAACAAATGCGAAGAGTTATTGATATAGTGCTTGATTTTCGTAAAATGGAACTCAGCGCAAACAAGTTAAACCTATCCATTTTTGATTTTAATGCATTTACACAAGAAATTCTTGATGATTTTCAACTAGAATATGCCGCTAAAGGAATAGATTTACAATTTAAGCCTTCAGAAAAACAGGCTGTAATGGTAAAATTAGACAGAGAGAAATGCCATAAGATTATCAATAATATAATAGTGAACGCTCTTAAATTTTCGCAATCATCGGGGACGGTTACGGTAGAGATACAGCAACATCAGAATAAAATAAAACTCCAAGTTATTGATGAGGGTATTGGTTTAAGTGAAGTGGATATGAGTAAAATATTCACTCGTTTCTATCAAGCCAATCATAATTTAGGCGGAGCAGGTATTGGCATATCTTACTCCAAGAGTTTAGCCGAAATGATGGGCGGAACAATGGGCTGTAAAGCCAATGCAAACAAAGGTGCAACTTTTTGGATAGAACTTCCAACAAATATAGATAAAGCACAAATAGTGCAAGAAGACTTAAAGGCGGAGGTTATTGCACCAACAATTGACACTTATATTTCCGAAAGTATTCCAGAAGACTACACTTCTCTAAAAAACTACACCATTTTAATTGTAGAAGACCAATTGGAATTGAATGCATACTTAAAGCAAGAACTGAGTGTATATTTTAGAAAAGTATATACTGCATCAAATGGGCGATTAGGCTTAAAAAGCGCCATAGATAATATGCCCGATTGCATTATTAGCGATGTGATGATGCCTGAAATGGACGGCTATGAACTTTGTCATCAAATTAAATCCACACTTGATATAAATCATATCCCTATTATTTTGCTCACAGCGCGCACTGATGAAAATAGTGCAAAATATGGATATAAAGTAGGAGCAGACGCCTATTTAACGAAGCCATTTTCTACAGAAATTTTATTAAATCTTACTGCAAATATGTTTTTCTTGAAAGAGAAAATGCAGGAAAAATTTCGCAATTCTGGATATACAATTCTTCCAGAGACAGGGAATTATAACAACGAAGAGGAAACTTTTTTAAGGAAAATGTTGAGTGTCATTGAAGAAGAAATCTCAAACCCTGATTTAGATGTAGATATGTTAGCAGATAAAATGGCTGTTGGACGTTCCACGCTTTATGCAAAAGCAAAGCAACTTTTTGGTGCAGGAGTAAAGGACTTTATCAATGAAATACGTATAAAAAAAGCAATGCAATTGCTGCAAGAAAGCAATTTGCAAATTGTTGAAATTGCTGAAAAGGTAGGCTATAATCAACAACGTTATTTTAGTACCGTCTTTAAACAATATACTAAAATGACCCCTTCACAGTATCGAACCCAAAAGAAACGCATTTAGAGGTTTTTGTCAAAAAATGTCATACTGTAAGGAGAAGTCCAGTATTACAATGGAAATACAATGAAAAGTCAACATCTTTATAACAATCTCATAGTGTTAAAAAGCATGGCGATTTGATATTTTGGACAAAAAAAGAAAAGTTTTGGACAAATTTGAACATTGCAAATCTTTATCCTCGCCTATCTTCGCAATCGTAATTTTTAAAGTAAAGTTAAATTAATGCTCGTAATACAACCTAAATTATTGCGGTCGTTTATAGAAGGTAAGTAATATTAAGCCATACAAAAATGCGGAGTTATATCAAATTATTTATGAAGAATCAAAGAATACTTTCTTTTTTAGGGAGTTTATTAGTAGTATTAATATCCACAACAAGTCTTTTTGCTCAATCAAGAGTTATACAAGGGACGATATTAGATGAGACTCAACTAGGTATGCCCGGCGTTAATGTTCTTATAAAAGGCACTACGATTGGCGCAATTACAGATATTGACGGTAATTACTCTATTGCAGTCCCTAACGATAAGGCCGTTTTGGTATTTTCATTTGTAGGATACACATCTCAAGAAGTACTTGTTGGAAGTAAAGAGAACGTTAGTATAGTCCTCAAAGAAGATGCACTGCAATTAGATGAAGTAGTAGTAGTAGGTATGGGCAAGCAAAAGCGCAATACGATCACTGCAGCAGTAGGAGTCGTAAAAACAGACGCTATTGAAAGTCGTCCTGTAACCGATGTTACCAGTGCATTACAAGGAAACGTTGCAGGATTGAACTTTGCTTCATCAGCGGCGGAAGGCGGAGTTGGAGGAGAAACAGGCGCCGACATTAAATTTAATATTCGTGGAATTGGGTCAATCAATGGAGGAGAACCTTACGTATTGGTTGACGGAGTAGAGCAAAGTATGCAGAATGTGAATCCTGCGGATATTGAAAGCATCAGTGTTTTAAAAGACGCATCTGCTTCAGCCGTTTATGGAGCGAGAGCAGCCTATGGGGTAGTATTGGTAACCACCAAAAGCGGAAAAAAGGAAAAAACAAGTGTTTCATATCGCGGAACAGTTGGATTTAGCTCTCCCCTCAATATGCCTGAAATGATGAGTTCATTAGAATATGCTAATTATTCTAATGAACGTGATATAAATATGGGACGTAAACCTCAATTCTCAGCGCAAGCCATTCAGAACATAAAGGACTTTATGAATAATCCTTATTCAACCCAATATCCAGGTATAGGCACCAATCAAGAGGGAACAGGTTGGGCTGCTGCCAACACGCAGCAGTATGCGAACACAGATTGGTTTGACTACTATTTTAAAGACAGAGCAATGCGCAGTTCACATAATATTAGCATACAAGGCGGTTCAGAAAAAACAAGTTACTATGTAGGCTTTGGTTACATACACCAAGAAGGTTTACTTGACCAAGTTCGAGACGACCTCAATAAGTATAACGTTAATACAAAGTTTACCATTACAGCAAAAGAATGGCTGAAATTCAACTTTAATAACAATGTAACACTCAATCTTATCAATCGACCATTAGCCAATCAGACTATTTTATATAATACGATTTCTAATACCGTCCCTACACGAGTGACGCATCTTCCTACAGGCTCTTCAGAGTACTCAACGCCTATATGGAATGAGCAACTTTATCTTAAACAAGCGGCTTATCAACAAAATCGGGTTTCTGATGCGATGTCCTTTTCCACTACCATTACACCATTGGAGGGATGGGAAGTCGTTGGAGAAATGAAGGCTCGCTTAGATGTAGAAAATAATAGTTTTAAACTTGGTAAAAGTTACTATGCCGAGCCTAATGGAGAGATTAAGGAAATTACAGGAACGAAACAAGGCTATCAATATCCAGGAATGCGTTGGCAAAACACTCGTTTTGGTTCATACACACGCGGTAACACCTTTAATTATTATCTATCACCGAATTTAAACACCTCTTATACGCATCAATGGGACGACCATACCTTCAAAGCGATGGTGGGCACACAAGTAGAACTACAAGAAAACTCCAATGCCTTTATGTATAAAGACGGAATGTTAAGTGACGACATTTATTCATTCGATAATGCAAATGGTACAGTATATGCAGGAGAAGCACGTTCAAATTGGTCAACTGCAGGATTTTTTGCACGTTTCAATTGGCACTATAAGAATCTTTACTTTGTTGAAGTCAGTGGACGATATGACGGTTCATCTCGATTTGCAAAAAGTAATCGTTGGGGATTATTTCCCTCCTTCTCCGCAGGATATGACATAGCACGAGCAGACTATTTTACCGCATTAGACTTGCCTATTTCACAACTAAAGGCTCGTATATCTTATGGGCGATTAGGCAATCAAAACGGAGCAGGACTTTATGATTATATTGGAGTAATGACACTCTTGCCAAATGACCCTGGAGCATGGTTATTGCCCGATGGCAGTGGCTCAATAAGCCAAGGTGTGATAGCGCAAACACCCAAGATGATTAGCCCTTATATTACTTGGGAAAAAGTAGATAATGCAAACTTTGGTATAGATGCAAGATTATTCAAAGACAGATTAACGGTTACTGCTGATATGTATGAGCGTACCACACGAGATATGATTGGCCCAGCAGAAGCCATCCCAGGAATTAGTGGTATTATTCCAGCAGACCGAGCAAAAATCAACAATGCAACTTTACGCAATCGTGGCTGGGAGTTATCTGCCAATTGGCAAGAACAGTTGCGTAATGGCATTAGTTATGGAGTAGGCTTTAACCTTTTCGATTACAAAGCCGTGATTACAAAGTACAACAATCCAGAGGGTATTATTTATAACAATCATACAGGATTGGAGCGTAATCAAGGCTACTATGAAGGAATGGATATTGGGGAGATTTGGGGATTTGTTGCCGATGATCTTTTCCTAACCAATCGAGAAATCAACAATTATTTAAAAGATAAAGACCTATCTTTTTTCAAGAGTAATAATCTATGGCAAGTTGGGGATGTGAAGTACTTAGACACCAATGGAGACGGAAAGGTTGACCCCGGAAAAGGAACGCTTAGTGACCATGGAGACTTAGAAATAATAGGAAATGCAACCCCAAGATATTCATTTGGTATAAATTTGAATGTAGGCTATAAAGGCTTTTCTATCTCCACCCTATTGCAAGGAGTCGCGAAACGGGACTTTGTATTGACAGGGAGTTCATACTTATTTGGAGGAGGGCGAGAGCCAAATGGTTCTTACTTTACCAATCACCTTGATTACTTCAGTCCATCAAATCCCAACGGCTATTTACCTCGCTTAGCAGACATCAATACCGTTGATTATAGAGTAAATACAGGCTACAATACAACACGCTATTTAGTAAATGCAGCCTATATGCGCATGAAGAATCTTACAGTATCCTATACCTTCGACAAGAAGATGTTGCAGAAAATGGCGATGATAGGAAATTTAAGAGTATATTTTACTTGCGATAACCTATTTACCATAAGTGCTTTGCCAAGTGCCTTTGACCCAGAAACATTGAATCAAGTGAACACATGGGCAGGAGGTAGTAATGCAACTGCGCCGGGGCTTACCTCAGCGATGACTGAAAATGGAAATGGGAAAGTCTATCCTATGAATAGAAACTTTGTATTTGGAGCGGACATCACGTTTTAATTAACAACAAACAGAGAAACAAAATGAAAAGAGCCTATATTATAAGCACAATTTTTGCAGTAAGTGTAAGTATTCTACTTTCCTCATGCTCCGATTTCTTAGATCGTACTCCCATAACAGTACCCAATAATCAAACCTTTTTATCGGGAGAAGCACAAGTTCGCAGTTATGTAAATGGGCTTTACGTTGCAATTCCATCGTTTGAGAAGTTCGGTATGAGCGTAAGGGGTGAAGAAAAAAACAGCGACAATATAATTGCCGAAATATTCAACAAGCGATTGAATGGAGAAGAAACGCTATTTTCCAGCAATCAAAATTGGGAGAATGGCTATAGATATTTGCGCAATGCCAATTACTTCTTTGAGTACTATCTTGTTCCACCAGCACTTGAAACCGATGAAGTTAAATCATTAAAAGGAGAAGTACATTTTTTCAGAGCCTATTGGCACTTTCAGCAACTAAAGAAATTTGGAAGCATTCCGATTATGAATGCATTTTGGGATGCAAATGCAACCGTAGATGGCTTGCAAATAGCCCCTGCAGAACGTGCAGAAGTAGCAAAATATATACTAGAGGACTTAGAAATAGCAGCGAGTTTGCTTTTTAACAGAAGCAGATATGGAGGACTTCGTATATCAAAAGAAGCAGCTTGCCTACTTGCAATGCAAGTGGCGCTATATGAAGGAACTTGGGAAAAATATCATGCCAATACTGCCTTTGCAGCACCAAGCAATCAATCAGAATACTTTTTAGGAAAAGTACTAGAGTGGGGCGACTTACTTTTCGAACAAGGACTTACCCTCAACACACTAGGCGCAACGCCCGAAGCCGTAAATGCAGAAGACGCCTATGCGAATTTGTTTAATAAAAAAGACTATACTAATATTCCAGAAGCAATTTTTTGGAGAAAATATTCAGAAGCAGACGGAGTATTTCATCCACAAGGAAGTTTACTTGCAGGTGGCGTTGTTGACCATGAAGGACCCGCAGGCGTTTCAGGCGACTTAGTGAACACCTATTTATATAGAGACGGCACCCCTATCAATCCACTATCTGAAAAGTTCAAAGACTTTAACGAGACCTTTAAGAATAGAGACCTACGTCTTACCGCCACGATTATGAGCAATGGTTACAAATTTCGTTCAGCAAGCGGAACATTGCCGATGAGAGTACAAGAATACAAAGAAGACTTACCCGAGGGCGAATATATTCTTAGTCCATACTTAACCAATAAAGGAAATGGACAAAGTTTAACAGGCTATCACATTCGCTTAGGAATTGACACAAACTATATGCAAGGCAATAGTGAAACAGGATTAGTTATTATGCGTTATGCAGATGCCCTACTAAGTTACGCCGAAGCAGCCGAAGAATTAGGAAAATGCACCGATGCCGTACTTGAAAAGACACTAAAACCCTTGCGAGAGCGAGCAGGCGTTACCTACGTAAAGCCTACCACCATAGACCCTTACTTTACAAACTATGGTTACCCATTAAGCCCCAACTTGCAAGAGATACGCCGTGAAAGACGAGTAGAATTAGCCTTACAAGGCTATAGACTTGACGACTTGATGCGTTGGGCAGGAGCATCTGTAATTGCAGGTAAGAGAGGCAAGGGAGCCTACTTAGGAAAAGATGGAATATTATACAAATCATTCTCTCCAGAGGCACAAAAAACATTAGAAACCTTACTTGTCGATGCAGACGGATGGTTAGACCCTATGAGAGACATCATGCCAAGTGGCTATCGCTTTAATCAAAGCAGAGATTACCTACTACCAATACCCCCAAGCGAGCTTGAATTGAATAAATTGATGAAACAAAATCCAGGTTGGTAAAAATTATAAATTATTAGAGTATTATTTGTTTAACTAAATACAATTACATTATGAAAACACTTTTTAAATTAAGTACACTTTGCCTTGTAATACTTAGTGTGCTGTCCGCATGTAAAGACGAAAACAATCTTCCTGGCGGACTTGTTGACGCAGTGCCATTAAAGATGACCCTCAGTGCCCCTGCCGTAGTAATGGGCGAGACGCTGGAAATTACATTTGATGTGACAAATACAGAAGACGGAGACAAATCATTGAATGAAGATGTTGTTATTTCACTAACGGCGCTTGTAACCCCAGCCATAGAGGTAGAGAATTTATTTGAAGTATTTCCCGAAGAAGTAACCTTAAGTGCAGGAAGTTCATCTCATACGATTCAAATTCCCGTACAAAAAGAAGGTATTACAACTTCGTATTCTGTAGAAATAGCCGCAGTTGCCAGAGGATATAAAATTGCAGACGCAACACAAACCATTACCGTTGCCGACTATCACTACGCAAGCGTATCGATAAAGAACAATCCAAGCGGAGAGATAACAGAAGGCAACAACTTTGTATTAACAGCCTCTGTAACCACCAATCTTGCAGAAGACCTAACAATTAGCATTGTTCCTAAGAGTGGAGAAGAAAACCGTTACTCAAACCTCCCAACATCGTTAACCATTAAAAAAGGTAGCAATTCCGTAGAGAGTGGAGAAATTACGATGGAAGCAATAAGAGATAATAATGAAGATGAGGAATTAACTTTAACATTAAGTTCCTCACAATCGGAGAAACACCCAATGCTTCGTAACGAAATCCTTATAAAAAAGAAAGACATACATACGGCTATGGGCTCGCTTATCACAGATGAACGTTGGGTGTATGAAAGTCCAGATTTAATGTTTGTATCGGCCGATAACATTGCCGCTATAGAAGAGTGGGGACAAAAAAACTATACAGTAATGACACATGGCACTCCCCACCCAAATAGTGGAGGAGGCTTAGAAAAATGGAAATTCCATCGTGCATACGAGTTTCATAAAATTAAAAGTTGTTTAACCTCTAAGACAAATATTGCGGCTAATGGTAGTTATACAAATCCAGACTTTCCTTTAGGCTTTGCCGACCAAAATACACTTGCCGTAGAAACAGGAGGAGCTGTAGATAATGCGCGCTATGTTTGGGTTACTGATGAAGGATACTTGCGCATGGTGTGCTTAAAGCAGCAAACCTCCTCATCAAATAATGGAGCAGTAAAGAATTTTGGCACATCCTCCTTATTTTCTTGTAAGTTTCGCCCTAATCCTGAACTTGGGATGAATAAAGAAGCACCTGCAAATGTGCGTATCTTCCCAGGAATGCGTATTGAAGTGCGTGCTCGCATTCGTGGCTGCGAAGACACAGGTATGCTACCAGGTATTTGGTTTCAAGGGAACGAGTCTATGGATAATGGAAGTCCAGGATATCCTCAATCTCAGTGGGTATTTTGGCCAGATTATGGAGAAATTGACCTTATGGAAAATATGTCTAATAATTTACATAAAAAATATATAGACCAAACCTTTCACTTGGGAAAGACCTTAGGCAATGATAATCCAAGCGCCCCAGCGAAATACTCTCCTTCAAGATACGTTTCAGAGCTTACAGGCATTATTGACAAATTTCATATTTATTGGTTAGAGTGGGTAGATAATACAACCGTACGTATGGGAGTAAATGGGGCAGAGAGCATAGTGTTAACAGAAGCAGAAGCCAAGAAGAATAGTGCACTATGGCCATTTTCTACGGAGATTAATGATGACGGACTTCACTTCTTACTAACTATGATGTTCTTGGGGAAAGTAGAACCTACACCAACTCCGGATATGGAGACGACTCACTTGCAAGCACGAGAAGATTTAAAAACCAAACCAGAACTAAAAATTCCTCGAATGGAAATTGACTGGGTACGATTCTATACAGATGATACTTATTCAGATTTCGGGAAAAAGTATAGAGACGATGTTATCCTTTATTAAGGGATGAGGTAGAGAGGATTTGCATTCGAGATAATTTTGAATGCAGAGAACAAAAAAAATGGAATTTCATTTGCGTATAATACAAAGATGAAGTTCCATCTTTTTATAAAACATTCAAAAAAAACGAATAATGACCTTTCGAAAACTTTACAAGGTTACTCCCTGTAACAGTTGATTACACCTTGCAGACCTTCGGAGTCTTTTTTAGTAAGTGTAGTTAAAGCATTTTAGAATTAGGAAGAG
>JBOFDL010000082.1:0-5643 GCA_051646985.1 Bacteroidales bacterium
TTACTCACCCTGAAGGATACGAACTTGAAAAACAATTTGTAGGCAAAGCAAAAGTAGAATACAATCAACACAAAGCCTTCGAAGGAGCAGACTTTATTTATGCCAAAAACTGGTCAGCATGTGCAGATGCTAACTATGGGAAAGTTCTTAGTAAGGATAGAGCATGGACGGTTGATGCCGAAAAAATGGCACTTACTAATCAAGCCTACTTTATGCACTGCCTACCTGTACGCCGTAATATGATTGTAAGCGATGAGGTCATTGAAAGTCCACAAAGCCTTGTGGTGCAAGAAGCCGCCAATCGAGTCGTTAGCGCACAAACGGTCTTGAAAAGAATTTTAGAAGCCAATTTTTAATTCCCATAAAAAACCTCCCGTACAAGGTGTTTAAGATATTTACGAAAAATCCCATTACCTCGCTTCTCTTTAGTTTATTCCTTTCAGGAGGTCTATGGTGGCAAAGTTTTCTTGCGCCCAATCAGCCAAAAGACAATGTGCCGATGATGCCCCTAGAGAGTTGGATAATGACGTGGTTTGAACAACACTCCCTGAGTTCCGTATGCATTGCCTTTGCAGGGATATATGTATTAGCCATTATTTTAATTTTGGTCGGACGTACATACTCCTTTACAGACCAAAATGCATATGTTGCCCCATTTATCTTTGTGTTGATTTGCTCGACCTTTCCCATTCAACAAAATATGAGTGGAGTATATGTATCGGTATTATTCTTTATGATGGCACTATTTCAGTTGTTTAGAGTATATCATAATCGACTTATTTTTTCATCATTATTTTTGGCAGGCGTTTATCTTTCGATATCCACGCTGTTTTCCGTGAACGCCATCTTTTTATTGATGATCTTAATCATATCCTTACTTCTTTTTAGAATGCCCATTAGATGGAGAGATTGGGTTATTACGCTTAGTGGAATTATGCTTCCATACGTTTATGTGGTGAGCTATTATTGGTTTATGAAACAAGAAGAGTTTTATGTTTTTGGAGAGATGTACAATTGTTTAATCGCAACATCGGATTGGATTTTTGAAAATGGAAGCCAAGCGCAATGGTTATATTTAGGATATTTGATGTTTTTATTAACATTAGCCATTTTACTGCATACAAGAGGCTTGCTGAGTTCACGTATTAAGGTAAAGAAAATTCATACACTCTTTGTGTGGAGTTTCTTTATTATGCTGGGCGTGATGATAGGAATGCCCTCTGGGTCTTTGTTTTTGATGCCCTTGATGGCAGTACCTTCATCCGTTCTTATTGCCAATTATTTTGTACAGACGAAGTATAGATTATTATCATCAATGCTGTTTGTATTGTTTATTCTCATTACCTACTTTGTGCATTATTACGATGAATTATCAAAGGTATTATTTTAGAGAAAATCCAAAGAACTCATACATCCCAAAAAGCGAATTGACTCAAAGACTCTTAAACAAACAAGCATGCTAAGACTCGTACTGCGATCAATTTTTGCGCAGAAAGTTTTTTGCTTATCAAGCACGCAAGTTCTAGATACAATAGCATTCTCCTACAAAATCTTGCCTGAGTCCTCGACCGAGGTGTCGTACTGCTACGAAACCTTGCTCGAGCCCTCGACGGACACTTCGTACCACGACGAAGTCTTCCCCGAGCACTCGGCGGCCACTTCGTAGCACGACGAAACGTTGCCAGAGTACTCAGCGGAGAGTTCGTAGTATGACGAAGTATTGCTTGAGTACTCGGTGGCCAATTCGTCGCTTACAAGCCTATAACTAGTCCTTGTATCCCACTAATAATGATGCACAAAAAACTTGAAAGTCGAAAAAAGCGATATGCTTGGAGAAATACAATACACTGTAGAGTGCTTGCAGTATCATTAAAAAAGAATCCTTAACACTCTTCATACTTGCCTCTGAAACCTTTTGCATTGTGAAACTTCTAGGAAATGGAAGCAGAGAGGCTCATTTTTTCAAAGACTCCTTATAAATTGGGAGGAAATAATCTCCCTTATTTTAAGAGAAAAATTGCCGTAATGGGATTGTGGTCAGAATTAACAAAACCTAAATCATGCGTAGTAATTCCCTGCACCTCAACATTGGGCGAAACCAAAAAGAAATCAACCAACGAAACCAAAGAACTATCCTTATTATAAGGAGTATTACAAAAACGTAATGATGAAGTTCGCACATCGCTAACCCATTGCCAAGATTTAGGAACAATACTATCCGCAATAGGGTAAGGAGTATAGGCTTGTGTACTTGCACGACCCGTATAATTCGGTGGTGTTTGATTCCAATCCCCACCAACAATTACATAATTACCATTTTCATACTCCTTGCTCACAAAATCAACAAGATATTTGAGTTCCATACGGCGCAAATCACCCTTATCAAAGGCAGAATTGTGATTATTGATAAGCACCAAATCCTTTCCATTATACGTCGTATATCGAGACACCAAAAACCCATAGCGAGGCATAAAGGCTTTTGTCAACGAAAAACCCCTATCTGGATACGAATAGCGTACAACTTGATAAGCCGAACACTTCCCAAAACTTGCCATACCAGAACGTACTCTCCCAAGAGCATCGAAGGCTGGAGATGGAACAAAGAAACAATCATACATCAAAGCAAAATATGCGTTTTCAATCCCCGTATAATGAAGAATACTATCCAATTGATTTTGATAATAACTCCGCTTAGAGTGGATATCTACTTCTTGGAGAAGAGTGAAGTCTGCCGAATTTTTTTTCAAAAAAGAAATAATTTCTACCAAATTTTCCCTTACCGCATCTTCCGAAGAACGAACCATACGACCCCCATCGTAAAAAAAATCAACTCCCTTGCCTAGACCCGCATAAGCAATATTCCAACTCGTTATACTTAGGCGTTGAGGAACACACAAATCCGCTTGACGCTTATTATATAACTCCTCCTGTAGTGCTGGATTGTAATTGAAAAACATAAAAACAATCATCCCTAAACCCAAAGGAAGAAACATCAAAACATAAAGAA
This sequence comes from Bacteroidales bacterium, assembly GCA_051646985.1. Classification (GTDB taxonomy): domain Bacteria; phylum Bacteroidota; class Bacteroidia; order Bacteroidales; family UBA932; genus JAITMY01. Next base: position 3,008 of record JBOFDL010000082.1, read on the forward strand.
ACGTTTTGTGCGATTTTGGTTTCTGCGTTGTCATCATAAATCAATAATAATTTGTCTGCAAAGGTAAAAAATATTCTTAGCTAGCTCTAATCTAGTTTTTTTATCAAAAATATAGCCGTAATTTTGCCCCCCTTGAAACAATTTATAAATAATAAAGAAGCAATCCCTATGAACTTTATCCAAGAACTCCAATGGCGTGGCATGATACACGATATGACCCCAGGCATTGAAGAACTCCTAAAAAAAGAAATCGTTACCGCTTACGTAGGTATTGACCCTACGGCAGACTCCTTGCATATTGGACACTTAGTGGGAGTTATGATGCTTAAACACTTGCAGCACTGTGGACATAAACCCTTAGCCTTGATTGGTGGAGCAACAGGTATGATTGGAGACCCTAGTGGAAAATCCTTAGAAAGAAATTTACTCGATGAAGAGGCTCTTAAACATAATCAAGAATGCATAAAGAAGCAACTTGCAAAGTTCTTGGATTTTGAAAGCGGTGCAGAAAATGCGGCTGAAATGGTAAACAACTATGATTGGATGAAATCCTTTTCATTTCTTGACTTTATTCGAGATATTGGTAAGCACATCACCGTGAATTATATGATGAGTAAAGACTCCGTTAAAAAACGTCTTACGGGAGAAGCAACAGATGGTATGTCATTCACTGAATTTACCTATCAACTCGTCCAAGGATACGACTACCTGCATCTACATCAACACAAGAACTGCAAACTCCAAATGGGTGGTAGTGACCAATGGGGGAATATTACTACGGGTACAGAACTCATACGCCGTAAAACATCAGGTGAAGCCTTTGCTCTTACCTGTCCTTTGATTACGAAGGCAGATGGCGGTAAATTTGGCAAAACCGAGAGTGGGAATATTTGGCTTGACCCTATACGCACATCTCCTTATGCCTTTTACCAATTTTGGCTTAATATAAGCGATGCAGATGCTGAAAAATATATCAAGATTTTTACCGTTCTTACACAAAAAGAAGTAGAGGCTTTGGTGCAAGAGCAAGCCGCTACACCACATTTGCGACCTTTACAAAAAGCCCTTGCAAAGCAGGTTACCACAATGGTGCATTCTGATAAGGAGTATGAAAAGGCTGTTGAAGCATCAAGTATTTTGTTTGGAAATGCAACATCGGAGGTGCTAAAAACGCTTGATGAAAAAACCTTTCTTGATGTGTTTGAGGGAGTACCTATTTATAATATCACATCGGATAAGTTGCCTGACAAAGTCTCGGAACTTTTTGTAATTACTGCACCTATTTTTCCCTCGAAGGGGGAGTTTCGTAAACTCGTACAAAGTGGCGGTGTGAGTATGAATAAAGAAAAATTATGCGATACAGAGTTAGAAATAAATTCTTCAATGCTTCTCAATCAAAAATATCTGCTTGTACAGAAAGGTAAAAAGAATTATTTTTTGATTAAAGTACAATAGTTCGCTTTGTGAAAACATAAGATTTATCAATACTTTTGTAAAAAAATTGAGAAAATTATTATGAAAATTAAATCTCAATAAAAAAGCCCAAGTTATTAACTTGGGCTTTTTTATTGGGGATATTATTAGATAACTCGAGGAATAAACTACTCTTCTAGAACAATGCGAAATCCAATTACAGCGTTTTTAAATGTTGGCACTCTCCAATTACGAGTTGGGACTCTACATTGTGCAGGTGTGCTTACAAAATGGCCTCCTCTAAGTATGCGGTCTGTGCCTTTTTCTGCTCCCTTGGGGTTGGTAACTGCAGCACGAGTGTAGTCGTTCATCCAATCGTTACACCACTCCCATACGTTACCACTCATATCGTAAATTCCTAATTCATTTGCTTGTTTAGTCCCTACATTATGGGTGGTAGTATCAGAATGCCAAGCAATCTCGTTAATTGAATCGCTTCCTGCATATTTGGTTTCTTTGGCATGATTGCCCCCACGAGCAGCAAACTCCCATTCTGCTTCGGTGGGCAATCTAAATTTTTTGCCACTAAGTTTATTTAGGGCTTTGATAAATTCTTGACAATCGTTCCAACTTACTTGCTCTACAGGAAGATTATCGCCTTTGAATCCACTTGGATTTTTGCCCATTACTGCAACCCACAATTTTTGAGTTACCTCAAATTTTCCAATGTTGTATGTACTGAGTGTAACAGAATGGCTTGGCATTTCATTCTTATCACAATTGGTTTGCTCAATGCTGCAACCCATTCTGAATGTTCCGCCTTCAACTTTAATCATATCAAAACTAACGCCCTTAACGGTAATCGTTTGACTTTGAATAGGGGTTTTTGCCTCTAAGGCAAAGGCGTGTGTGGAGAATGTTGTAAAAAGCACACAAACAAGAAACGGAAGTTTTTTCATCATCATAAATTTTTATGTTTTTAAAATTCGATTGCAAATATACAAAAACTACATCAATGCACAAATAAACTTACACTCTATAAGTTAGAAAACTTATCTTTTATGTTTTGTTATGTTTTTGCTTCAGGCGTTTTATCCAAAAGTAATAACCTGTGATGGGCAAACTTGCGCCAATCAAGGCTGCTATTACCGTTAATAGCTTTGAAAACCAACCGCCCCAACTGCCTACATGTAGGCTATATATCCAGCCTCGGAGTTTATTGG
>JBOFDL010000083.1:0-5260 GCA_051646985.1 Bacteroidales bacterium
AAGTATAAAAATCCGCTAATTCTTTAGGATTAGTGGTTCTGATGACAAGAAGAGAGAGAATCATTTTCATGGATTAAGTGTTAGCGATTTTTGTTTCCCCATTTAGGGAGTTTATATAACTACTAGGTTTAGGTAAAAGTTATCGTTTGGAATATTCAAAAGCTTTAAAATAATGTAACTTACTATAAAAAACATTCCTGCCTTATTTCTATGCTTCGAAATACTATCCTACACTTTCCTGCTTAATTTTTATACTTCGAAAGGGTATCCTACAACTGTTTTGAGGTATTTCTATGCTTCGAAAGGCTATTCTACAAGTGTCCGAAGGTAATTCGAAGGAAAAAAATGTGGCAGGAAGATGATTTATGCTAATTAAAAGCTGGGAAGACTAGCAGGAACAATTTTTTGATTTTCTAAAAAAGAAAAAGTGACGATTTATTTGTAAGAAACTGAAATTACTCTCTTTTATTTTGCATAGTTACGATATTTTTTTGATAAAAAATTTGTTTTTGATATTTTTGTGCTTTATCTTTGTCTTTCTGTTAATTATAAAAGGTATATTTTTAAGCATTTGGAGCTTTTTAGGAGATTCCGAACACTGAAAAACTACTATAACGTTTATTACCATCTAAAATGAATGCAAATACTTGGAGTTATCTCCGCAACCCGTTTGAGAGCGTAACTAAAAATAGTTTTCGCTTAATGATTATCATGGGAAAAGACCATTTAGACAAACTTAATGGCAATATTGGTGACCCAGAGGTGGCTAATATTTATAGTTTTGTGAAGCCTGCATACGATACCTTTATGCAAGCGTTTAATAATGTGCAGCTTAATAATTCTGCTTATCGTAGCAAAACGATGCAAATGGAGCAGTTATTAACAGAGTTGAGTGGTAAGAAAATAAAACAATGGGACATTGGGATTCAGGGGCAGTATTTAGATGATACGGTGGAGTATATGGACATTTTGCCTAATAATCGTACTCCTTTTCAAAAGGGGGCTTATGATGAGCGTGTAAATACGGTGAGCATTTTGGCTCAAAAATTACTTGCTTATCCTAGCCTAGCAACTGTTCAAGCTGATGTTCAAGTTTTTTTTGATATGCTAACAACTGTCAGAACAAAACAGCAAGGGCATGAGTATCAAGATGCTCAATTACGTAAGCTGGTAGAAATGAGTAGGCAAAGTTTGGCGATTGCTATGCATAAATCTTTTGCTTATTTGTTGTTTAAATATGTTGAAGATGTGCGCATGGTAGAAAGTTATTTCGAGTTGCAATATCTTCGGGTAAGTGCAAATGCCACGCAAGCTATCACTTATCAATCTTTTACAGTTCCTGCAAATGGGAAAGTAGTAGCTTTTGCAAACAAGGCAGTTACGGGTAAGTTTTTATTTATTAAAAATAATGGACTAGATATTTTGAGCTTTTTTGTAAGTAATGATATAACTGCTGTTAGCTCTCTTTCGGAATTGTCTTTGCAGTCGGGAGAAAAAGAGGATAATTTACCAATAGAGTTATTGGCAGAAGATATAAGTACGATGGGTAATTTAATTCTTGTGAACCGTACTGGGGTAGATTTGGTGTGTGAGGCGGCATTGATTTAGGGATAAAAACAAGCATTACTACCCCTACAATTCAGCCACATCTACACAACTAACACTATAAAGAGCAGTGATAGCTATTTACAGGTTAGTTGTGTAGATGCGGCTGCATGGAGAGGGTAGGGGAGGAAGAAAAAAGAAATCGGTTAACTCTTTTTATAAAGCGTTAACCGATTTCTTATAAGAAAATGATAATGGGAACTATTTCAAGTAGGTATCTAACCATAAGAAGAACTCTTTTTGCCATAGTAAGCCATTTTGCGGCTTGGAGATATGGTGTCCTTCATCAGGAAAGAGTACCAAACGGCTAGGAAGCCCTCTTAATTGTGCGGCTTGAAAGGCTTGCATACCTTCGCTTTCAGGCACGCGAAAATCTAGTTCCCCTTGAAAGATTAACATAGGGGTGTCCCATTTTGCCACATGACGATGCGGAGAAAATTGATTATAGGAAGGGTTTTTAGGATTCTCCCAATACGCGCCGCCTAAATCATAATTGGCAAAGAATAACTCTTCGGTTGTTCCGTACCAGCTTTCCATGTTAAACAAGCCGCAATGCGAGATGAATGCTTTGAAGCGGTGGTTGTGATTACCTGCCAACCAGTAAACGGAGTATCCGCCAAAGCTCGCACCTACTGCCCCCAGTTTATTTTTGTTTACGTAAGGCTCTTTGCTAACGTCATCTATTGCTGTTAAGTAGTCTTTCATCACTTGCCCACCCCAATCCTTCGAGATTTGTGCATTCCAAGCCTGCCCAAAGGTTTGCATACCTCGTCTGCAAGGAATCACAACAATATACCCATTTGCCGCCATCAGTTGAAAGTTCCAACGATACGACCAAAACTGACTCGTAGGGGATTGTGGACCGCCTTGACAATATAATAAGGTAGGGTACTTTTTCTGTTCATCAAAATCAGGCGGGTAAACAACCCACACCAACATATCCTTTTTATCTGTAGTTTTCACCCAACGTGCTTTCACATTGCCCATCTTCAAGTCTTTTAAAATAGACTCATTCACCTGCGTAACTTGCAGTGCATCACCTGTTTTCATATCTATGGAATACAAATCTGCGGGGGCAGACATAGATTGACGCATCGCAACCAACTCCTTTTCGGCTATGACAAATCCCACATAATCATGCTGGCTTTTCGTTAACTGCACAGGGCGTTTGTCTTGTATATCCACCATAAAAAGGGGCTTTGTGCCTTTGTCGCCACCGATAAAAAAAATGGTTTTGCTATCTGCCGCCCACTTCGCGTCATTTGCATCATTGTCATATCCTACGCCCAGCTCCTCTTTTACCCCTGTGGCAAGATTACAAATTATCAAGCGATTTTGGTCAGCTTCATAGCCCGGCGTTTTCATGCGTTGCCACAATAAATACTTACCATTGGGCGAAAAGGAAGGCTCTTTGTCATATCCTTGATTCTCAGCAGACAAGTTTTTGGTAAGATTTGATTCAAGAGAATAGAGATAAATATCTGAATTTGTGCTAGTTGCAGCTTGCATACCTGCTAATTTTTTGCAAGTATAAGCAATTGTTTTTCCATCAGGACTCCAAGCTACTTGTTCTATTCCACCATCAGGCATTAAGGGTGCGTCATAATTTTCGGGCATGATATTCACAGCTTCGGTTGCCTTCATTTCTCCTCCTTTATTATAGGGATAAATAAAAAGGTTGCCTCTATACCCATCTTCCCACGACTTCCAATGACGATACATGAGGTTAGTAATAATTTTTGCCTCTGACTGTGGATATTCAGGATAGATTTCTTTTGTATCTTTGCCATACTTTACATCTTGTAAGGTCAAAACACCTGTCCCCGTAGGTGCATACGAAAATCCCCCAATCTCGACATCTAACACCACTTTTTCTACTTTTGTGGTAGGATTCATTTCGATTAGCTTCCCTTTTCTAATAAAACCTACACGCTCACCATCAGTTGTAAAACGCACATTCCCTTCATTTGCTTCAGTTGCAGTAAGTTGTATCGCTACATTGTCATCTAAATTAAGCAAATAAATATCTGCATTTCCCTTGTTCTTTTCCACATCAAAGGTGGTGAGGGTATAAAGTACCAGTTTTTGATTGGGAGAAATGTCTTCTAAACTCATACGCCCCATCTTCCAAAGTAATTCAGGGGTGAGTTTGTCTGTATTTTGTGCTTGAGCAAGGCAGGCAACAGACAAGAAAAAATACGTAAATAACCGTTTCATTTTTGAATAGTATTAAATGATAATCAACTTATAGAGAGTTTGCAAAGGTAGGTGATTTCCCTTAGTTTTGTAACTAAAACGAAATATTTCTTAGCATAATTTAGTAAAAATGCCTACCTTCTCCTTCTTAAAAATAGCAAAGGAAGGAGCAATAAAAGCCTTGCCCTCTTTTTGTAATAAGATAAATCGTGAAAAACGCGCTACTTTCCTTAAAAAGTGCTATCTTTGTGCCTAATTTAACCACCAAATTATCATTACATCTTACATTACAAAAAAAATATGCGCACACAAACCATTATTACCTTAGAGCAATTCATTATTCAGCATGAAAGGGACAATCCCAATGCGACAGGACAGTTCTCGCAAATCATTCGTGATATTGTGCTTGCTTCGCGCATCATTAATCGAGAGGTAAACAAAGCGGGACTTGTTGATATCTTGGGTGCGACGGGTGACGTGAATGTGCAAGGGGAAGAAGTACAGAAGCTGGACATTTATGCCGAAAAGCACTTGATTGATGCTTTGAAGAAAGGGGGCGAAACTTTTGCAGTAGGCTCTGAAGAGCAATCAGAAATGATACTGCTCAATCCCAATGGCAAATATGTGGTGTTAATTGACCCCTTAGACGGTTCGTCTAATATAGACGTAAATGTTTCTATTGGCACGATTTTCTCCATCTATTGCAGGGTATCTGACGGGACTGAATTGCTTCCTGAAGACTACCTGCAAAAAGGAAGAAAGCAAGTTGCGGCGGGTTATGTACTGTATGGGTCTAGTACTATCTTGGTTTTCACTACTGGGAATGGGGTAAATGCGTTTACGTTAGACCCTTCGATTGGGGAGTTTTTGCTCTCGCATCGCAACATTCAATATCCGCCTAAATGTAACATCTATTCGATTAATGAAGGCAATTATCGCAAATTATTTGAAGGGGTGAAACAATATTTGCGCTTCATCAAAACTTCTACTGAAGTTAAAAAACCTTATAGTGCGCGTTATGTAGGTTCGCTCGTTGCCGATTTTCATCGTAATTTGTTGAAAGGTGGTATTTATCTTTATCCCGGCACAACTGACAAGCCTGCGGGAAAATTGCGCCTTTTATATGAAGCAAAACCGATGGGCTTTTTGGCAGAACAAGCGGGTGGCATGGCAACTGATGGTTATACGAATGTGTTAGACCTTGAGCCAACGGAATTACATCAACGCACACCTTTGTTTTTAGGGAATAAAGAAGAAGTGGAAACTGCCCATAAATTTATCCAATTATACGACCAAATTTCACACTTAGTCTTACAAGGAAATGTGGGTTTGTCGAAAGAAGCTATTTCTGCGAAACAGGAAAAATAGCGAAAAGAGAAAGAAATAGTTCGGAACGCTCAAAAGCATTCCGAACTATTTACTTATCAATATTTGAGAACAATTACTTAGTAATCAAGCT
>JBOFDL010000084.1:0-46001 GCA_051646985.1 Bacteroidales bacterium
GAAGACTTTGTTGGTTGTGCAAACCGTCCCTGCAAGTTGCAGGAAGACTTTGTTGGTTGTGCAAACCGTCTCTGCAAGTTTGCAGGAAGACTTTGTTGGTTGTGCAAACTGTCTCTGTAAGTTTACAGATAGGCTTGCAATGTCTAAGATTTTGGATTGAGACTTTGCGTAGAGGCTTAATTTTGCCCCTAATCCACCTCTATGTATTGGGGGAGGGGGGGGGGGGGGGCTTGCGTGAAAGAAGATTGCTTAAATGGGCTAAAAATGCCCTTTGTGAGGACGTTGCTTTTTGCGGTATATTTGCTAAATATGCGGTGCATTGCGAGTTTTTATTTCGTGGGCAAAAGTAGTTTTTTTTTATGCGAGCGCAAAGCTAAATAAATGCAAGTTGAATACCCATTGGATATAAATGAACTACGATACAGAACCTTTGGTCTTTCCTCTAGAGGGGATTGTGTTTCATATTTTTGTTTTACCTTTGCCGCGCTATGCAAACATTCACAATTCCTGCTCAAGTATTGCCCCTTGATAAGCCCTATGGCTGGTCTTCATTTGATGCAATACGCTACATTCAACGGATTATTCGAGAGGCTACGGGCGCAAAGAAATTCAAAATCGGACACGCCGGTACGCTCGACCCTCTGGCAACGGGTTTGTTATTGATATGTATCGGTGCTGCGACCAAACAAGCGCAATCACTACAAGATGCTCCAAAGGAATATCTTGCACAAATTTGCTTCGGCGCAAGCACACCTTCGTATGACCTCGAAACGGAGGTTTGCCCCTCTGCCAATGCGCAGCCTTTTTCGCAAACTGAACTCCAAAAAATGCTCGAAAGTATGCTCGGTGAACAACTGCAAATGCCCCCCAACTTCTCGGCAAAACAAGTGGACGGAAAACGCGCCTATACACTGGCAAGACAGGGAATACAAGCGGATATTAAACCCTCGCAAATCACCCTCTACAGTCTATCCCTGCAAGCCTTCAAGTACCCCTTTGCAGAGGTCTTAATACGTTGCTCAAAGGGAACTTACATTCGCTCCTTTGCAAACGACCTGGGCTTAAAAATGAACACCCGCGCCTATCTCTGTGGTTTGCGCCGTACCCAAAATGCGCACTTTTCTGAGAACGATAGTGTAAGTTTGGGAGCCATTAAACAACATTTAATCCTTCAATAAAATCTCGCCTACAGCAATGGAAGATTGGCAAACTCGCAGCGAATTACTCCTCGGAAAACAAGCCCTCAATAATCTCAAACATTCACACGTTTTGATTGTCGGACTTGGCGGTGTGGGGGCTTATGCCGCAGAAATGCTTTGTCGTGCAGGCATTGGCAAATTAACGCTTGTGGATGCTGATACGGTGAGTGATAGTAACCGAAATCGACAACTCGTCGCCTTATGTAGTACCCTCGGAAAACCTAAAGTGGAAGTGCTAGCAGCACGTTTACAAGACATCAATCCTAAAATAGAACTGCATTGCTTGCAAAAATACGTACATACCCATGAGTTTGATGATTTATTAAACTCCCCCTATAGTTACGTGATAGATGCCATTGATACGCTCTTACCGAAGGTTAACTTTCTAGAAAAATGTTTGCAGTATAAACAAAACGTGGTCAGTAGCATGGGCGCAGGGGGTCGCATCGACCCTACACTTGTACAAGTTGCAGATGTTGCCAAATCGCACCATTGCCCATTGGCATATATGCTCAGAAAACGCCTCCATCAACGAGGTATTCATACGGGATTTCAAGTCGTATTTTCGCCCGAAGCCATCGCAAAGGAAAGTATCGTCTTGACAGATGCCGAGTCTAATAAAAAATCCATCGTCGGCACCGTCTCCTATATGCCTGCCGTCTTTGGATGCACTTGCGCAAGTGTGGTGATTCGTCAAATCACAAATAAGTAATCTCCATTTTTTAGGCATTTTGTATCCACGAAACGACATTTTGTCGCTCATTGCTCCAAGCGACTGCCATTTTGGCGCAATAAGCCCGCTGGCAAACTATTTGAAGTATCGTAAATGGAATATCATTCTAAACTTAAAAACTTATTTTAATTATGGACTTAAATATCTTTACCATCAAAGCGCAAGAGGTCGTTAATAAGGCCGTAAATATTGCGCAGTCTAAAGGACAACAAGCCATCGATACAGCGCACCTGTTAAAGGCTCTGTTGACCGATGCCGAAAGTATAAGCCACTTCTTAATCCAAAAACTCGGGGGAAATATCCCAAGCATTCAAACCGAATGCGAGGCAATTATAGATTCCTACCCAAAAGTAAGCGGTGCAAACAATTACCTTTCAAACAACGCAAATAAAGCTATCCAAAAAGCCCAAGATACTGCCAAAGAAATGGGCGATGAGTTTGTTGCCGTAGAACATCTATTACAAGGACTCATTTCTAGCGGAGATAATGTCGCAAAACTCCTTAAACAAAACGGAGTAAACGAAAAAGACCTTAAACTCGCCATCGCGGATATGCGAAAAGGTGCCAAAGTAAACAGCCAAAGTGCTGAAAATTCCTACAATGCACTCAATCGATTCGCAATCAATCTCAATGAACAAGCCAAGGCCGGAAAACTTGACCCCGTTATCGGTCGTGATGAGGAAATTCGACGTGTGCTCCAAATCCTAAGCCGTAGAAGTAAAAATAATCCCATTCTTATCGGAGAACCGGGCGTAGGAAAAACCGCCATTGCGGAAGGAATTGCACATCGTATCATCGCAGGGGATGTCCCCGAAAATCTAAAGTCTAAACTCATCTATTCCCTCGATATGGGCGCCCTCATCGCAGGTGCAAAATACAAAGGAGAGTTTGAAGAACGACTAAAAGCCGTTGTTAATGAGGTCGTATCTTCTGATACCACCATCATTCTATTCATTGACGAAATTCATACCCTTGTCGGTGCAGGAAAAAGCGAAGGCGCAATGGATGCCGCAAATATCCTGAAACCTGCCCTGGCTCGTGGAGATTTAAGAGCAGTCGGCGCAACAACCTTGGATGAGTATCAAAAATACTTCGAAAAGGATAAAGCCCTCGAAAGACGATTCCAAACCGTAATCGTAAATGAACCCTCGCCAGAAGATGCAATATCCATCCTTCGAGGACTAAAAGAACGCTACGAAAATCATCATAAAGTTCGTATAAAAGATGATGCCATTATTGCTGCCGTACAACTCAGTAATCGATACATCACCTCTCGATTTTTGCCCGATAAAGCAATCGATTTAATTGATGAGGCTGCCAGTAAACTTCGCCTCGAAATGAACTCTGTTCCTCAATGTATTGATGACCTTAATCGAAAATTACGCCAACTCGAAATCGAAAGAGAGGCCATAAAACGTGAGAAAAATAACCCAAAAGTCGAGGGACTTACAAGAGAAATTGAAAACCTCGCCGAACAACGAAATAAACTCAACGCTCAATGGCAACAAGAAAAAGATGTCATCGACCGTATTCAAAAACATAAACAAGCGATTGAAGCCTTTAAACTGCAAGCCGAAAATGCAGAACGACAAGGAGATTACGGATTGGTCGCAGAACTTCGCTATGGGAAAGTCCAAGAAGCAGAAAAAGAAATTCAAGCATTAACCAAACAAAAAGAAGAAAATGCTCATGCACTATCACTCGTAAATGAGGAGGTTAATCCTGAAGATATTGCAGAGGTTATTGCAAAATGGACAGGTATCCCTATCTCTAAAATGCTGCAATCAGAACGTGCAAAGTTATTAAATCTCGAAGATGAACTTCATAAACGAGTAGTCGGACAAGATGAGGCAATTGAAGCCATCGCCAACGCCGTAAGACGTAATCGTGCAGGACTACAAGATGAAAAACGCCCCATTGGCTCATTCATATTCCTAGGAAGTACAGGCGTGGGAAAAACAGAACTCGCAAAAGCACTCGCAGAGTTTTTGTTCGACGACGAAAACTTAATGACACGCATTGATATGAGTGAATATCAAGAAAAACACGCCATCTCTCGCCTCATCGGTGCGCCTCCAGGATATGTAGGATACGATGAAGGAGGACAATTAACCGAAGCCGTAAGAAGAAAACCGTATTCGGTTGTATTGCTCGATGAAATTGAAAAAGCACATCCAGATGTATTCAATACCTTGCTGCAAGTGCTGGACGATGGAAGACTTACTGATAATAAAGGACGATTAGTTAATTTCAAAAATACCATCATCATTATGACCTCAAATGCGGGCTCGCATATCATAATGGAAAATATGGAAAATCTCGTGAAGGAAAAACGAGAAAAAGCGCTGGAAGAAACAAAGTCGAAAATCCTTGAACTCCTTCGTCAAACCATACGACCTGAGTTTCTTAATCGTATTGATGAAATTATTATGTTTACGCCTCTTATGCGCAAGGATATTGAAACAATCGTGGAACTACAAGTAAAACAAGTTCAAAATATGCTTGCTAAAAATGATGTGAAACTTCATCTTACAGCCTCTGCAATGCGTTGGATTGTTGACCAAGGATATGACCCAATGTTTGGAGCACGTCCCGTAAAACGTGTCCTACAACGAGAACTCTTAAATTCTCTTGCGAAACAATTACTTGCGGGGGGTATCGACAAAGACCAAGAAATTACGGTTGATTTCTTAGATGATAAACTTCTCTTTAGAAATTAAACCTCTGCGTTGATACTCAAAATAAAAGCCTATCTCCCCTATAGAAATAGGCTTTTATTTATAGGCTTTTGAAAACTCCGCCCTAAGACGACTGCTCTGATTTCGCCTTCGTGAAAATTGCTTTGTACATTAAAAAGCAAATAAACAAACCTCCAAGTAGAAGAAAAGATATCTTTAATTCATGAAAAATAGAGGAAAACATGGATAAATTGCGAGCGCAAATATAACCAATCACTGCAAGAATAATATTCCATACAAATGCGCCTATAAATGTGTATATGGAAAAAGGAATAACGGGCATTTTAGAAATTCCTGCGGGGATGGATATTAACTGTCGAATTCCAGGTATCAATCGTCCAATAAGTGTGGATATTTTACCATTCTTTACAAAGTAAGCCTCCGCCTTCTCTACCTTATCTTGGTCGATAAGAAAGGCGTGCGATAAACGAGTATTGGCAAGCTTATGAATAACAGGACGCCCCAAATACCATCCCATATAATAATTGATATAGGCGCCTATAAGTGCGCCAATTGTTCCAAGTATTACAAGTAAGGGAATGCTCAATGTGCCTGCGGTTACTGCAATAATAACGGCTGGTGGAATAATTATCTCAGAGGGAAAGGGTACAAATGAACTTTCTATTATCATAAGTCCAATTACCCAAAGGTAAATGGCGATGGGCGCAATACTACCAAAAAAATCAAGGGCGGTCTCTAAACTAGAAAAGTGTTCTAACATATTGATTTAGGATAAAGTATAGGTTTGATATAATTGCATAATCTCTGCATTATTTTTGGCTTCTGGATTAAAACTAAAAAAATCTTCTGCGCCTCGTATATTCATCTCAAAGCCTTGTTTCAAGAAAAATAAACATGAAGTCATACGTTGTTGAACATAAAACAAAGTGGCTAAACGATATAAGGGCTCGTGTACGTTTTTATTCTTAAAAAGAGAGCGTTGTAATATTTTAATAGCTGCTGGTACATCATTTTGCAAAAGCTTGCAATCTGCCAAGCAAAGCCAAGCGTCTATAAATTTTACATTTTTGGCGAGAATCTTTCGAAAGGTTTTTTCTGCTGCAATGAATTCTAGGTGATGTGTTTGCATACGTCCTTTGAGTAATAAGGCTTCTTCATCCTTAGGTCTTTCTGCTAAACAAATCGCTAATTGTTCATTGGCTTTGGAGTACTCGCCCATCTCAAAATACAAAGAGGCAATATTGACCATCGCTTGCTCATAAGCACTTTTTGCAGAATGGCTTGTAAATGATTTGTCGGTGTATTCTTGAATAAGTGTATTATAGGATTGTAGGGCTTCGTCTAATTGCTCTAAATATTCGTAGCAAGCGGCTTTTTGATATAGTATCTGAAGACTGTATTCGCTAAATTCAGTGGTCGCAAAATACTGATTCGCTTCTGCAAGGGCTTCTTCTACTCTGTCTAGGTCTAATAATAGTTCGAGTTTTTCAAATAATAACCTTGCCATATCTTCGTCATTGAAGGATGTTTTTTTTAGTGCACCTTCAATCAAATCAAGGGCTTCTGGATAACGATTATTATACGTGTAATACTGTGCTAAGTGTACATAGGAGTACGCACTCATGGGATATTTCGCTAATTCTTTTGAACGCAAAAGAGCTTGTAGTCCGTCTTTAAAATTACCATTGTGATATTGTAGGAATGCAACCATATCCCAAGCATCACTGCAATTGGATAGCCGGGCATATTCACATTGATAACGAATGGCTTCATGGTAATCGCCTGCTCTCAAAAAGGTTAACATCGCTGAACTATAAAACTCGTGCTCCTCCTCTTCGCTAGAGGCTTGTTTTATTAATTCTTCGAGAATTTGCTTGGCTTCTCCTTTATTGCCTTGAAGTGCTAAGATACTTGCTTGTTCTATGGTAATTTCTACGTCTGCACTATGCTTGGAGGCTTCATATAAAACGTGCATCGCTTCTTCGTAGCGTTTTAAGTGTTTTAGTTTATCTACTTTTTCTAAATAAAAGTCAAGGTTATTAGGGTGTTGTCTAATTGCCATATTTAATGCTTTTAGACTTAGTGCTTCTCCTCCTTTGCCTTTATAGCCATATTTGTAGTAATTGATAATTTCTTGTAATTCATCTACTGAAAAATCAAATTCTGTGTTGACTTGATGCAAAAGTTCATAACACATAACAGCGTCTGTATAACTGCCTATAGGGGGGATATCGTTTTCGTCTTCAGAATACATAGTTTTTATTTGGATGGAAGTAGAGATTCTATTTTCTCGAATAATACGCTTGAAACCGGTACTAGAGGAAGACGTAATTCATTTTTTATCATCCCAATCACACTAAGTGCTGCTTTAACGCCTGCGGGATTGCCTTCTTCAAATAGAGCGTCAATAAAGGGTAAAAGCTTAAGGTGTATCTCTGCTGATTTATGATTCTCTTCTCCTAAGGCATATTGTGCCAATTGACTGATTTGCTGAGGTATGATATTCGCAGCAACTGATATAAGTCCTTTTGCTCCCATTGAAATCATAGGTAGCGCCATTGCATCATCGCCCGAAATGACTAAAAAATCTTTTGGTTTGTCACGTAAGATATAGCCTACTTGGGATAAATTTGCAGAAGCTTCTTTTACTGCAATTATATTTGAAAAGTTATGGGCTAAACGTAAAGTAGTAGAGGCTGCTAAGTTTATCCCTGTTCGACCTGGCACATTGTACAAAATAAGAGGTAACGATAAAGACATTGCAATCTCTTTATAGTGTGCATATAGCCCTTGTTGCGAGGGCTTATTATAATAGGGAGTAACGGACATTAGTGCAGAAATATGAGTAAAGTCCGTTTTTGCAATAGTCGCTAACATATCACTCGTGTTATTGCCGCCAAGTCCTAATACAATAGGTAATTTATGTGTATTGCATTGATGAATGTGATGTATAATTGCGGTTTTCTCTGCCGTGGTTAAGGTTGCGGTTTCGGCAGTAGTGCCTAGAACAACAAGATAATTGGCTCCATTATTAGATACAAAGTGAACAAGGCTTTCAAGTGCAGTGAAGTCTATTTTTCCTTCTCTATCAAAAGGAGTAATCAATGCAACGCCAAGTCCTGTTAATTGTGTATTCATTGCTTCTTAATTTTTGGGATTGTTTATGGTTGAAAGATAGTAGTTAATTTGTTGAAGATACTCTTGCAAAGAGGCTTCTTTTGGCAAATCAATAATCATATCATAAGGATTATTGGGGTAAAAAATGCCGCCAATAATCATACGGGCTTGAAGTACTGAAACAATGTAGTGTAAGGGAAATTTATGCTCTTGCCGACAAAGGTCAATGGCAATATCATAGGGTTGCGATAATTTGTTGTCTCGGTCAATAGGACAGCCAAACCAATTCAATTGTTTTTGACTAAATATTTTAACGTTGTTTACTGGAAGTTTTGGCTCTGGTAAAATTTCTTTCTCTTTATACAAAATAAACGAGCATTGTATATTCTTTTTCTGAAAAAATGTTTTTATAAACGGTAGATTTTGCAATACTTCTTTTTCTTGCATATCCAATATCAACACAACGGTTTTTGCTGCATCAAATGAAACAAATTGTTTGTTTCTTGGCTTTTGTCTGCTCGTTATCGCTCGATTTTGCAACCAACGAAATACCATATCTATCATACCTCTATGCTTTTTATTATTACTGTATAATTTTCATGAAATACGCCTCATCTATTATTTTAACTTGTAGTTTATGGGCTTTTTCAAGTTTGCTTCCTGCTTTTTCTCCTGCAAGTAAATAGGTCGTTTTTGACGATAATGAACTACTCACCGTACCACCATGCTGCTCTACGAGTGCCTTAAAAACATCGCGTGGCCGGCTAAGAGTGCCTGTGATAACAAAGGAACAGTGTGCTAAATGTTCCGATAATTGCTGTTTTTTTTCGGCCGTAAAACATAAGCCAACTTGTTTAAGTCGTGATAAAAGAAATTTATTCTTATCCTTACTCAAAAAATTAACTACACTTTTTGCAATTTGTTCGCCTACCTCATCTACTTGCAACAAGTCTTGCTCTGTAGCACATTCGAGGGCTTCAATACTGCCAAAATGAATGGCTATTTTTTTTGCAGTAACCTCTCCAACATAACGAATGCCTAGAGCAAATAATAAGCGCCCAAACGGAACTTGCTTTGATTGCTCTAGCCCATTCAAGATATTTTGTGCAGATTTGTCCCCTAAGCCATCTAAGATAGCTATCTTTTCTTTATCTAATGAATACAAGTCTGCAATGTTATGTATTAATTGATTTTGATATAACAACTCAACGGTCTCGTCTCCCAGACCCTCAATATTCATTGCTTTACGCCCCACAAAGTGAATAATGCGCCCAATAATTTGAGGGGGGCAGCCGTCTTCATTCGGACAAAAATGTTTTGCGGCCTCCTCGCGTATCAATTCTGTACTGCATTCTGGACAGTGTGTTATGTATTCTAATGGCGTTGATTTAGAGTCTCGCATACTTTTTTCAACGCCTATTATTTTTGGAATGATTTCGCCTCCTTTTTCTACAAATACAGTGTCATTAATACGAATATCAAGCATTGAAATCTGCGCTGCATTATGTAATGATGCTCTTTTTACAACCGAGCCTGCAAGAACAACGGGGATTAAATTAGCTACGGGGGTTATTGCGCCTGTACGTCCGACTTGATAATCTACGGATAGTAGTTTTGTTAAAACTTGTTCTGCTTTAAATTTATAGGCAACTGCCCAACGGGGTGTTTTGGAGGTATAACCCAAGGCTTGCTGTTGGTCGTAACGATTTATTTTTATCACTACTCCATCTGTGTCATAAGGAAGTTTTTGTCGTGCAGTATCCCAATGTGTAATAAATGCCCATATATCTTCTATTGAGGCACAAATTTTTGTATGGGTTGAGGTTTTAAAACCCCACTTGGACAGTTGTTCTAAACTTTGAGAGTGCGATACATAGGGTAGTTGTTCTCCATATAAAGCGTAAATAAAGCAATCAAGTCCTCTACGGGCAACTTCCTTACTATCAAGTAACTTCATCGTGCCGGCCGCTGCATTGCGAGGATTGGCAAATGGAGTTTCTTCATTATATTCTCGTTCTGCATTTATCTTTTTAAACGAGGTATGTGGCATGAAAATTTCACCCCTTACCTCAAAATTGGCTGGAAAATCCGTTCCAAATAATTGTAATGGAATACTTTTAATTGTACGAGCATTGAGCGTTACATCATCTCCCTGTCCTCCATCTCCTCGAGTAATAGCTTGAAATAATACTCCATTCTTATACCTTAAACTAATGCCTACTCCATCAAATTTTAATTCACAAACGTATTGATATGCTTCATCAAAAGCTTTCATTATGCGGTTGTCGAACTCTCTCAATTCTCCATCAGAATAAACATTGCTCAATGATAACATAGGATAATGATGTGGAACTTGAACAAAGCCCTCACTAATGTCACTCCCCACTCGTTGTGTAGGGGAGTTATTATCTATAAGTTGTGGATAGTGCGCTTCAATAGTTTGTAACTCGTGCAGCAAGAGGTCAAACTCAAAGTCTCCAATGCTAGGCTGTGCCAAAACATAATAACGATAATTATGCTCATCAATTGCTTTTCGCAGTATAATAACTTTATTTCTTGCCTCCTCTAGTGTCATGGCTGCAAAGTTAACCTAATCTACTATAAATTCTCTCAACATTCAATGCTTTTTTTCAACAGACCTAAAAAAGGATCATATCAAATTTGTTTTTTTGTACCTTTGCGACTTCATCTTTTCATACATTCTTTCCTTATGTCCACTCTACGATTCAAAGCCGTTGAAGAAGCCTTCAAACGCAAAGTTGTTGAAGTTAGACTTCCCTCAGAATTAACCTCTGCATATTATGGAAAAAAAGTATTTAACCGTAATCAAATGGCAAAATACTTATCTAATAACACTTTACTGCATCTTACAAATGCTATTGACAATGGCACAGCTATCAGTCGAGATGTAGCAAAGGAGGTTGCAATGGCAATGAAAGATTGGGCTTTGTCAATGGGCGCAACACATTACTCTCACTGGTTTCAACCTCTTACAGATGGAACAGCTGAGAAGCATGACTCTTTTATCGAATATGATAAAAATGGTGGAGTAATTGAAGATTTCTCAGGGACATTATTGGTTCAACAAGAGCCTGATGCATCAAGTTTCCCAAACGGAGGAATTCGCAATACATTTGAAGCACGAGGATATACCGCATGGGATCCATCATCCCCTGCGTTTATTGTTGATGACACATTGTGTGTGCCTACTGTTTTTATTGCATATACAGGCGAGGCGCTAGATTATAAAACACCACTACTTCGATCTATCAATAGCGTGAGTAAGGCGGCTCTTGATGTATGTCATTATTTTGATAAAAATGTAAAAAAAGTCACCCCATTTTTGGGCTGGGAGCAAGAATATTTTTTGGTAGATGAAGCATTATATATGGCACGCCCAGATTTAATGCTATGCGGACGAACACTTATGGGGCACGAAAGTGCAAAAAACCAACAATTAGAAGATCACTATTTTGGAGCAATACCTACACGTATAGCTGCATTTATGCGAGAACTCGAATACGAAGCCTACACATATGGAATCCCTCTAAAAACTCGACATAATGAAGTGGCTCCCAATCAATTTGAATTTGCGCCCATTTATGGAGAAATGAATTTAGCGAATGACCATAATCAACTTATTATATCTATAATGGATAGGGTCGCTCGAAAACATAGTTTTAGAGTATTATTGCATGAAAAACCATTTGCAGGCATCAACGGTTCTGGAAAACACAATAACTGGTCATTAGGAACAGATACTGGTGTCGGACTACTTACTCCCGGAAAAACTCCTGCCGAAAACATTCAATTTATTACCTTCTTGGTTAATACTCTAATGGCTGTACATAAACATAATGCCTTGATAAAAGCTAGTATTATGAGTGCAAACAATGCTCATCGACTAGGTGCCAATGAAGCCCCTCCTGCAATTATATCCGTATTCTTAGGCACACAACTTACTGACGTGCTTAAAAAATTAGAAAGAAGTACAAGTGATGAGGCTATTATTCTCAATGAAAAAAAGAAATTAAGTTTAGGAATTGCCCATATTCCAGAAGTATTGTTAGACAATACCGACAGAAATCGCACATCTCCCTTTGCCTTTACAGGTAATCGCTTTGAATTTAGAGCCTTAGGTTCCTCTGCAAATTGTGCGGGAGCACTCATTGCAATAAACTCCGCCTTGGCAAGTCAACTCAAAGATTTTAAGGCAAGCGTTGATGCAAAAATCCAAGATGGGATGACTAAGGAACAAGCCTTATTTGCCGTTATCAAAAAATATATAAAAGCCTCAAAAGCAATTCATTTTGATGGGAATGGCTATAGTGATGAGTGGAAAAAAGAAGCTGAACGACGTGGCTTAGATTATCAAGCAAGTGTACCTAAGGGTTATGATGCTTATCTAACAAAGGCTAGTATAAAAATGTTTGCAGAGGCAGGCGTATTTAATGAAAAAGAATTACATGCTCGTAATGAGGTTAAATGGGAGATATATACAAAAAAAATACAAATTGAGGCTCGAGTCCTTGGCGATCTCGCCATTAACCACGTTATCCCTGTAGCTACTCGCTACCAAAGCATCCTACTGGATAATGTCTATAAAATGCAATCTATTTTGCCCGAAACAAAAGCGAGTAAATTAGTGGCTCTCAACATTGAGAATATTGAAAAAATTGCAGCATATATTAGTGATATAAGAGAAAGTGTAAATGGTATGGTAGATGCTCGAAAATGTGCAAATAAAATTGAGAAAGAACGCGAAAAGGCTATTTCGTATGAAAGTACTGTCGTTCCTTATTTTACAAGCATTCGCAAATGTATTGATAAACTTGAAATGATTGTAGATGATGAGATGTGGACGCTCCCAAAATATCGAGAATTACTGTTTATCCGATAATGATTTATAATTCTTAACTAAGAATATGCAAGAAATATTGGTGAGTTAGTCTCTCTGATTGGATTATCTACCAACCTCCTCCCAGTGCTTTATATAATTGCACCATTGTAATTTGTTGGTCTCTTATCGCATTACTAAGACTAATTTGGGCATCAAAGTAATTACGTTGAGCATCAAGGACGTCAAGGTAACCAATCACTCCATTAATATACTGTAATTGCGCAAATTCCATGGTAACTTTTGAGGCTGCTTCAAATTGTTGTCTTGCCTCTAAAACTTCCTTGATTTTATTAAAATTGACAATAGCATTATGTACTTCTCTAAAGGCATTTAACACAACTCTTTCATAGCGACTACATTCTTGCTCAAAAGCCGCTTGCGAGGCTTTATGCAAAGCCCGATTTCTCCCCATCGCAAATACTGGACCGATAAGATTCGCACTCAGATAATGTAAGGGCGATTTAAGAAGGCTATTTAAATCCTCACTTTCTGCGCCAAATTGAGCTGTAAGATTCAATCTTGGGAACATATTGGTATAAGCTACGCCTACACTTGCATTTGCTGCAATGAGTTTTTGTTCTGCTTCTCGAATATCTGGTCTTCGTTCAAGTAAATCAGACGACAAGCCCATGGGCAGAGATGCTAGCAATCGCTTGTCAGCGGATAAAGTGGTGCGACTAATTGAGGTAGGATAGTCTCCTGCTAAAAATGCAATTTCATTTTGCTTAATAGATATTTTTCGATCTAAATCTGGCACTAATATCCTGGTGCGCGTATATTCTAATTGTGCTTGTTGAAAGGAGGTTTCTGAGGTTAATCCGCCCTCAAAACGAAGTTTAGCTAATCTGGCTCCTTCAGCACGAGCATACAGAGTTTGTCGAACAATAAATAGTTCATTATCTAACGCCATCAATTCAAAATATGCCTGTGCAACTTGTGCAATAACACTTATTTTAAGGGCTCTCTCCATTTCAATACTACTAAGCAAAAAGGCCTTACTTTTATCTCTATTCCAGCGTAGATTTCCCCACAAATCCGCTTCCCAACTTAAGGTTAATTTTACACCAAATTCGGGGTCATTTACAAATCGATTCCCTCCATAATTACGGCCTTCTTTTTGTCCATAAGCATTCGCATTAAGGCGAGGAAAAAGATTGGAAAAATCAACACGATTCATCGCAGCCAACTCTTTTACACGAGCGTCCGCAATTTTCAAATCCTTGTTATGCTCTAATGTTCTATAGAGGAGTTGTTGCAACATACTATCGGGATAAATCTGCCACCATTTTAATTGAGCAATAGATGTACTGTCAAGTGATGAAGAACTCTGTACAATAGAATCCTCCACACCATAAATTGCACTTAATTCTTGTGGGACAGACATCTGTGGACGAATATAGCGCTTTCCTATTTGGCAAGAATTGAGCAATAAAATACTCCAAAAAGTAATGTATAGAAAATTATTATTCATTATTTTCTTGCTCTGAACTTATAAATTAGCACAAAGAAAAAAGGGACGAATACAATTCCTATAGTAATGGCAAAAAGCATTCCAAAAAAAACACCTGTGCCAATAGCTTGTCGACTTGCCGCACCTGGACCACTAGCAATTACCATAGGTAGCATTCCTAAAACAAAGGCAAGGGAGGTCATTAAAATAGGACGAAAGCGAAGTTTTGACGCATAAATTGCTGCTTGCTCAATAGGGACTCCTAACTCAACTTGCTCTTTTGCAAACTCCACAATCAAAATAGCATTTTTTGCAGCTAATCCAACCAACATAACTAGACCAATTTGAAAATAAATATCATTTTCTAGTCCACAAAAAAATACGCCAAGGTAAGCTCCTAATGCCGCTATAGGCAAAGATAACAATACTGCTATCGGAACAAACCATGACTCATAAAGCGCGGCTAAAAAGAGAAAAACAAAAAGAAAAACTAAGGCTAATATCATTCCTGTTTTACCATCTGCCTGTTTTTCTTGATACGATAATCCACTCCACTCTACACCAATATTACTTGGTAAATACTTTCGTACAAGCTGCTCAATAATTTCCATCGCTTGCCCTGAACTATATCCATCGGCGGCCGAACCACGAATAATCGAGGTGTTAAACATATTAAATCGTTTTATACTTCCAGGACCTGTAGTGTATGACATCGTGCCTAATGAGGTTAAAGGAATCATTATATTTTCGGCTCCTCTCACAAAAAACAAATTCACATTGTCCTTATGCTCTCGATAATTTGCCTCAGCTTGAATATAAACGCGATACACGCGATTAAACATATTAAAATCATTAACATAAAGTGCCCCAGTATATGCCTTCATCGTTGAAAAAACATCTGAAAGTGGAACTCCTGCAAATTTAACTTTATCTCTATCTACATCAAAATACAACTGCGGAATGTCTGCTTGTAGTGAGGAGGAAAGCCCGGCTAATTCTTTTCGTTGTGCAGCATAAAGCATTAAGGTATCTGTAGCTCGCGCCAAATCATCAAAAGATGCATCTCCTCGTGCTTCTAATTGCATCTCAAAACCTCCCGAACTGCCTAACCCAGGGATGACTGGTGGTTTAGATATATATACTTTACTCTCTGGGTATTGATTCATTTCTTGTTTTACACTATTCATAAGTGCATCCGTAGATTGAGCGCGATCATTCCACGGCTTTAAAATAACCGTTAATTCACTTCGAGACTGACTACTGCCTACACGAGAACTAGTGCCTGCCACACTCTGCACGTAAGCAACAGAGGGTTGTTGCATCAAATAATTAACGGCTCTTTCCGTAACCAACTGAGTACGCTCTAGAGTTGACCCTTCAGGCAACTCCAATTCTATCTTAAAATATCCTTGATCCTCTATAGGCAAAAAACTGGTTGGTGTAATACGGTGCATTATAAAAATAGCAATCAATATGAATCCAAATGCACTAAATGTACGTCTTGGAAATTTAATTGCCTTTTGAATAATGGAAACATATTTTGTGTTTCCAACCTCCAACCATCGATTGATTAGTGCATAAAGTCGATTTTGTTTTCTATTGGAATTTTCGGGTTTTAATATCAATGAACACATAACTGGACTTAATGTCAATGCCACTATCGTAGATAAAAGTACAGAAACTACAATCGTAATTGTAAATTGGCGATAAAGCTGCCCTGTAATTCCGCCTAAAAAACTAACGGGTACAAAAACAGCAACTAAAACTAAAGAAGTTGCAATAATTGCTCCTGTAAGACCTTTCATTGCTTTACAGGTTGCCTCATAAGCTGAAAGCTGTTCATCTCGCATAAGCCTTTCTACACTTTCAACTACAACAATAGCATCGTCAACAACAATGCCAATTGCTAACACTAATCCTAATAGCGTAAGAAGATTGAGTGAAAAGCCAAAAATAAGCATAAAGCCAAAAGTGCCAATCAATGAAATTGGTACTGCAACTAAAGGCACTAAAGTAGCTCGCCAATTTTGCAAAGACAGGAGGACTACTATAATTACAAGAAGCAGTGCTTCCAAAAGTGTTTTATAGACTTCCTTTATTGACTCGGAAATATAATTTGTCATATCAAAGGGGATTTCATAACTCATGCCCTCTGGAAATGTTTGGCTTATTTCTGCCATTACTTCTTTAACTCTATTTGCAACATCTATAGCATTTGCTCCTGGGAGCATATAAATAGCTAAAACTGCTGCATTTTCCTGATTGATTGCACTTGCCGTATTATACGATTGTGCTTCTAAAGAAATAGTTGCAACGTCGCGTAAGCGGATAATAAAACCATCTGTAGTGGCACGAATCACAATATCCTCGAATTGACTTACTGTAGATAATCTTCCTTGCGTAATAATAGGAATAGTAATATCTAGTCCTTGTACGGGTTGCTGTCCAAAAACTCCCGCAGCAGATTCTCTATTTTGATCTTTAAGGGCACTTTGTAAATCAGCAACTGTTAGTCCAAAATTGGCTAATTTATCAGGCTGTAGCCAAATTTGCATTGCATAATAACGACTTCCAATATTTGAGACACGCCCGACTCCAGGGATACGACGTACTAAATCAAGTACATTTAATGTGGCAAAATTACTGAGATATATTTCATCAAATTTAGGGTCTGTTGAGGTTAAGCAAATCGTAAGAAGTTGACTTGCTGCTTGTTTTTCTACAGAAATCCCATTTTGCACTACTTCGGCAGGAAGTCTTGACTCTGCTAGTTTTATACGATTTTGTACTTCTACCGCAGCTAAATCTGGGTCGACAGAGATATCAAAAGTAATATTAGTAGAAAAGCCGCCTGAATTAGAACTATTAGACTCCATATACAGCATTCCCGGAATACCGTTTAACTCTTGCTCAATAGGAGTTGCTACTGCCTGTGAAACTGTTAATGCACTTGCTCCAGGATAGGAGGCACTGACTCGCACTACTGGTGGTGTAATTTGAGGATACTGGTCAATGGGCAATAAAGTAA
Source organism: Bacteroidales bacterium (assembly GCA_051646985.1). GTDB lineage: Bacteria > Bacteroidota > Bacteroidia > Bacteroidales > UBA932 > JAITMY01. The sequence goes on from JBOFDL010000084.1 coordinate 17,127, forward strand.
GTCCAATAATGCCGAGAATCACAATTAAAATGGATAAAACAGCTGAAAAGACAGGACGATCAATAAAAAAATTAACTTTCATTTTGAACTATATTGTAGCATATGTAGTATGCAAAACACTGCACATCAGAAATATAAGTAGTTTACTCAACAAAAATAGTTTTCACTTTTATACCTGGACTTAATTTATGATGTCCTTCAACTACAATCGTTTCATTAAAAATTAATCCTCGCTCCACCACTGCATAATTGTCAAATTCAGGACCGAGTTCAATAAATCTGCGCTCTACAGTTTGGTCTCGTCGTACCACATAAATATATGTGCCACCTTTTTCGATTATAACAGCCTTTAACGGGACAACGGTTATTGCTTTACGAACATCTAACAATAACTTAACCTTAGTAAATTGACCCGGCAATAAAACATGCTGAGGATTTGGCAATTCTGCTCGCACAGAAAATGTTCCTGTACGAGGATCAACTTGAGGTTGAGCAAAATCAACCAACCCTGTATATGGATACACTGTATTATCTGCTAAAGTTACAGAAACTGTAGGTTGCCACGAACGAGAGGAGTCTTTTTGTCCAAGATTTACATTGCGCTCTTTACTTTTGAGATAGTCAAGAGCTGTCATACTAAAATCGACCAATACAGTATCACTTTTCACAATGGTTGCGAGAAGCGATTTACCCGCGGATCCGACCAACGTTCCCAAATCAACATTACGCTCACTTATATAGCCGGAAAGTGGCGAACGAACTGTTGTATAACCCAATTCTAATTCAGCTTGTTCTAAATCCGCAGCGCTCATAACCACAGAAGCCGCGGCAGTTTCATAAGCAGCAATGGCGTTATCTAAATCTAGTTGACTAGTGGCATTCTGCTCATACAAGGGCCGAATACGCTCTAAATCACGTTTTGTTTTTTGCTCTTGGGCTTCATCTTTTTTTAATTGGGCTCGAGCTTTCTCTCGTTTTGCTTTGTATTGATTTTGATTAATTAAAAATAGTAATTGGCCTTTGGTTACAAATGAGCCTTCTTCAAAAAACATCTGTTCCAAATAGCCCTCTACACGAGCGCGGATCTCTACGAACTGCTGTGCGCGGACTCGTCCGACATATTCTCCATATATGGAAACATCTTTTTGTGCCACTGGAAGTCCTCCGACTACAATACAAGGAATTTCAGGGGTTTGCCTTGTTAGCACAGTAACAAAATAAATGGCAAAGAGCAAAACTACAAATCCCGCCCAAATAAACCTTTTTTTAGTTAGTCTAAACATATATTCAATATTCGTGTATTTTCATGCCGAAAAAATTATCTTCCTTGGATGAGTTCTGTAATGAAATGACATTTTATATGGCAAAGGTATATAAAATCGAGAATATTTCTGTTTTTAATTCTTACACAACATTTATTTATCATATTTCATTACTTTCTCATTTTCGCTTTTTTGTACTACCTTTGTTTTCGTTGTTGTTTAATAAAAAAATATGCTAAGTAAGGATAAGAATTGGGATTTTATTTCTGATGAAAAAAAATCAAACAATATGTTTAGTCGAATATGGAGTGATTTTTATGTGCGGAATATTACTTTTACCATCAGCACTCTACTTTTACTAGGCCTACTACTTAACATTGGTCTAATGATTTACACTAGAAATGGACAATCTGCTCCACTTCCTGCATTCTTAGGATTATCATACCCTCAAGCAAAAGCATTAGCCTCTGTACACAATCTTCGATTGCAAATAGTTGACTCTGTATATGTTGCACATAAGTCTCCTGGAATGGTGATCGAACAAAATCCGAAACCCAATGTTTCGGTAAAGAACAATCGCACGGTGTTTTTAACCCTTAATGCCTCTAACCCAAAGCGTATATTAGTGCCAAATGTCGTTGGACTTTCTCTCCGTCAAGCAAAAGCAACCATTGAAATGCAAGGTTTTGCAATTGGAAAACTTGCTTTTTCTATAGACATAGCCTCTAAAAATGTATTGGGGCAATATTACAAAGGACGTATATTGCCTGAAGGCACGTTACTTGCATCGGGAACTCAAATTGATCTTTTAATTGGAAAAACGAGTGATAAAGAGCAAACTTCATTGCCTAACCTTAAGGGATTAACACTTAGTTTAGCAAGAAGCCAACTCATTGACGCTTCTTTAAACATGGGAAGTGTCCGCTACGATGAATCTGTAAAAAACATGTTAGATACAATAAGTGCAAGAGTATATTTGCAAAATCCATCTCCGAGCGAAGAGTACTCAATCACTTGTGGAAAGGCAATTGATGTTTTCTTGACGGTAAACTCTGTTCGACTTGATTTGTAATGTATAAAATCTTAGTACTCTTAGTTCTTCTATTTATGCGGATAACTCTTTTATGGGCGCAAGAAGAATTAATTATTCCAACATTAAGAGTGCAAAAAAACATTACAAAGTCAACTCAAACAAAACAAGAGAGGCTAAATAATTTAACTCTTGATACCCTAGAATTACCTTTTTTTGACGATTTTTCTTCGTGGTATCAAAGCCCAATACCAAATCAACAAAAGTGGACGAATAATAATGTTTTCATTAACAATACCTATGGCATCAATCCGCCAACAATGGGTGTTGCTACTTTTGATATTATTGATGCGACAGGAAAAATTTACGCCAATGCTGGACCTTACTCTTTTTCCGCCGACACGCTTACCTCGAAACCAATTGCGATAAAATCTACAGATAATGATATATATTTAAGTTTTTTATATCAACCTCAAGGATTAGGAGACAAACCAGAAGGCAGTGACTCCTTAGTTGTACAATTCTTTTCCCCCTCAAAACAAATTTGGATTTCAATATGGCAAGTACGCATTATTGACTCCATAAACTTTTCAGAATCTCCATTTTATATGCAAGAGCGATTTTTTGTAAATCCATCGCTCAATAAAAACATTTGGCATGATACCCCTGTCGAGCAATTTTTCCGAGTGATACTGCCTGTCACGCAGTCTTGTTTTTTGGAAAAAGGCTTTCAATTTCGATTTATAAATTATGCCTCTCGTGCAGCCGAAGATATTGGAGGAAAACTTAGCAATTGCGATATGTGGAATATAGACCTAGTTTATTTGAATAAAAATCGACACGAAGCAGACTTCAGTATCACAGATATTGCCACACAAACTCCCATACTGCAACTTCTCAAAGAATACAGAAGTATGCCTTGGAAACATCTCAAAAATAGTCCAACAGCACAGCGAGAACAACTTGTAAATGCTGATGGCCGAACAACGACAGTTAGTGTAAGTATAAATAATTTATCAACTAACGATAACGATTTTCGCCTACACTTTAATATTAATTGTGTAAAAGGAGCAGGCACAACATCACAAAGAAATTATGATGCAGGAGCAATTTCATCAACTGCAAGTACCATTAGTAACCATACATTCAATTTGCCCGCTACAGATTTCCTAAATATGCCCCTAGCAAATGCAGATTCAGTTAAGTTTGAACTATCCAGTATCTTAGATGAATACAGAATAAATGCAAATCTAGCAGATGATCTACGTATTAATGACACTTGTGTATTTCATCAAGACTTTTTCACCTATTATGCATATGATGATGGCAGTGCAGAAAACGGCTATGGAGTATTTGGAAGTTATGCAGATAGATCAAAAGTTGCTGTAAAATATAATGCCTATCAACGCGACACATTAAGTGGTATTTACATTTACTTTAATCACACTCAGGATACAGGAAATATACAGCCCTTTAAATTGACGATATGGAGTGACCGAGGTGGATTACCTAGTACAGAACTCTACACATCAGAAAATGAATACACTCGGTTTGATGAATTTCATCAATTTATTTTCTATAAACTTAAATATCCAGTGGTCGTTGATGGCCCATTTTATATTGGATGGATACAGCAATCTACAGCGATGCTTAATGTAGGCTTTGATGTCAATTCGAAACCATCAGGCAAAATGCTATTAAGTCTTGATGGCAACAAATGGACCACGTCCCGATTTGATGGGTTAGGCGCATTAATGATACGCCCATCCTTTGCGCGTCTTACTTTTGATGCTTCAACCTCGATTAAACCAATAGAAGAAAAAAAAACCAATCTATTGCTCTATCCTAATCCGACAAAAGAAAACATAAAACTGCAATTGCCCGAAAGTTTGCAAAATAAAATATTAAATATCGAAATATTTACCCTACAAGGACGTATGATTATGCAAGCCCTCTACACAATGGGAACAGGTCTCAATGTTGGAACATTGCCTACTGGCGTCTATTTCTTACGAGTCGTTAACGGTCAAAACATTGTTGGCTATGCTCGCTTTATCAAACAATAAATGACAGAATTCAACAACGATATTGAAATTGAAGATGATGACTACACTACATATGAACATCATAAATTTGTAGTAGATCGAAATCAAAGTCTTATGCGCATAGATAAGTTCTTATCCTCTCGAATGATGAACTTATCACGTAATCGTCTGCAAACCGCCATTGACAACGAATGTATTTTAGTGAATGGCAAAATCATAAAAGCAAGTTATCAAGTAAAGCCTTCAGATGAAATTAGAGTGGTAATGCCTTACCCTCCAAAAGTGATAGAAGTTATCCCAGAGAATATTCCTCTTGCAATTTTATATGAAGATGATGATTTACTAGTAGTCAATAAAGCTGCAGGAATGGTAGTGCATCCTGGTCACGGAAACTTCAATGGCACTCTGGTAAACGCTCTTACTTACTATCTACATAATCTCCCTACATTTCAAGAGGGAAATCTGCGAGCAGGATTAGTACATCGTATTGACAAAGATACTTCTGGCATTATGGTTGTTGCAAAAACTCAAAAAGCAAATGCTCATCTTGCGGCACAATTCTTTAATCATAGTATTGAACGCATTTATCAAGCCTTTGTATGGGGAATTCCACAACCTACTAATGGAACTATTGAGGGCAATATTGGACGTTGTCCATCAAATCGCATTAAAATGCAGGTTTTTCCTGATGGAGAACAAGGAAAAACAGCTATTACACACTATCGTGTAATAGAGGAGTTGGGCTATATCTCAGTAATTGAATGCAAACTTGAAACGGGACGAACTCACCAAATTCGTGCACATATGGGATATATTGGTCATCCTATTTTTTCTGATATTCGTTATGGAGGGAGTCATATTTTAAGAGGAACAACATTCTCAAAATATAAGCAATTTGTGCAAAATTGCTTTGAATTACTACCACGACAAGCACTACATGCAAAAGTGTTAGGTTTTGTACATCCGAGTACAAACAAGAAAATGCACTTTGAAGTAGCTCTTCCCGATGATATGCAAGTGGTTCTTAACAAGTGGAAAAATTACATTGCCAATAGAACTGAATTAGACCTATAATCTACGAACAATACTCAACTAAAAAGATTTACTGTTGCTTTGACATTGGGAATATTTCCGAATCATAACTTTATACAACGTACAGAAATTGCTGCATTAGCGGCCTTTGGGTCTCCGCTACCTGCTTGATAAATTTTAGTAGCCACAGATTTATCGTACTCGAACATGCGATAATTAGGCGTAAGATTTACTCCTTGCGTACTACCGCCAAGTGTATTAACCGCAAAAATAGCCCACTGACCTCGTCCTCTTGCAACACTACCTTCAGTGGTATTGGTAGTACCTGTTACCATATTCATACCAGAAGGAATAATAGAAAAACCATAATAATCATTACCGGAGTTTTCTCGCTCAGCATACATCCAACGAGTATAAATAGTGCGACGCGCCCCTGCTTTTCCAAGAGCAATGCCATTAGTCCATATACCATAAATTGTTTCATCATTTGCCCAATTATCACAATTATAAGTACCCGGAGGACAAGTAGCAACTGCTTTAAGCCTTTTTCCTGCATTTTTACCTACTCTAGCAAAAAATGTCCCAATAGAATTCCCTGCATTTGTGGACAATGAGTTCATTGCTGTAGGCTGATTATTAGGCTGATAAGCAATTGGGCCAGGAGTAGCAACACTTGACAGAAAGTATGAAAGCACTGCATTTTGAATTATACTATAATCACTACGAAAATGTCCACAAGTATCATCGATAAGGAAATCTCCTGTTTTTGCTACAGTAGGCGTAGTACAACCATCTACAGCATTAAGCATTGCTCCCCAATGCTGACTACTTGGAATACTCCAACCTATTGGGCAAATGCCTCGTTGTGTAGTTGCAGGAATTGTAGCAGTAACTCTTGGTGGAATTGTTTGCGCACCATTACCATCTAATCTTGACCATGTTCCATAAGGATATAAAGCACCATACACCTCACAATTCCAAGGACCTCCAGGATGATTGGCTACCTGTTCTGCTAGATTACTTCCTCTTGAACTAGTAGAATATCCCTCGCTATTGCCTTGAGAGGTTGTCGCAGAAGATGTTGCACCATCATTCTGCGGACAAAACATATAGCCTCCTAAGGAAATATCCGTTGAAGCAGCATCTCCTGTTCCAGAAGCGGTATAAGGCCTTTGAGCTGGCAAGAAAAAAACAGTTGAACGTAATCCTTTCATATAATTCAAATTTCTAGCAAACCACCAACGATGTGTACCTTCTTCAGGATTAGTACGATTAGGATTTTCTGGCATACGAACAATACGATAAATACGACAATCTCTTGGGTCACGAATATACCCCTCCCAATTTTTGGCACCGCCCTTTCGTTTTTGGCACCATAGTAAGTCTTTATCTTTTTTGGGGTATGGACATAGACTGTCTATATCGGTAAAAGGATTAATCATAATATCAGAGTGGCCTACTCCACACCAACGACAACGTATGGCGGGAAGTTTGGTTTCGAGAGTTATCATAATAGAATCCTCTTCTCTTATATTTAACCCTTCATTCTTAAGATCAAATACTAGATTATAACCAGGCAGACCTTCTTCGGTGAAGACTACAAGCGCAGGAAATGTCTCTCCCTTCTTTGTGTAAGTTGGGTCGATCAGTGCCCCTATACTATCAGATTGAAACATAATCAGATGAATTGCATCATAACCTCCGTTATTTCCTACGGGCTCATAAATACCTGAAACTTTCTTCTGCAAACGAAATAGAATCGTATCGACTACCGCCTGCAAACAAGTATCTGCTCCTGCAGGGGCATAGCGCATTACTGCGTAAATTTTCCTTTCAAGAGAGTCAAAATTAGTTGTGATTACTTCAGAAGTGGTCAATTTTTCTTGAGCATTAAGATTTAGTTGCTTTAACAAACAAAATCCAATGAATATTAACCAAAGAAATTGAGATCCATGTTTCATAAATAAAAAAACTTTTTTTATACTAAAACTAAAGACTAATTGATATCATTGTGCCAAATAACAATGGTGATAACACTACCATTTTTTGCAAAGGTACTAAAAAAAACATTCCCTACCAGAACTTATTTTTTCATACCTTTGTTCCGGTAAGAATGTTATCTAGTAATTCATAACTTAAGAGAAGCACAGAAATATGCATATTGCAATAGCAGGAAATATTGGTAGTGGAAAAACCACCTTAGCAAAACTCCTTTCAAAACATTACGCTTGGGACGCACAATATGAGGACACAAATGACAATCCTTATTTACAGGACTTCTATCAAGATATGCAACGTTGGTCATTTCATTTGCAAATATATTTTTTGAGCAAGCGATTTAAGCAAATTATAGAAATAAAAAATGGCTCAAAAACGATTATTCAAGATCGCACTATTTTTGAAGATGCTTATATTTTTGCAGCAAATTTGCGTGATATGCAATTAATGTCTGAAAATGACTACAATTCTTATCGTGCGCTATTTGACTTAATGAATTCCCTAATTGCCCCTCCAGACCTATTGATTTACTTGCGAGCATCTGTGCCTACGCTTGTACGTCAAATTCAAGGTCGAGGTCGAGAGTATGAAGCAGGTATTCGATTAGATTATCTCAAAAAATTGAATGATCGCTATGATAAGTTTGCCGAAAACTATCCACACAATAAGTTAATTATTGATGTTGATGCTTTAAATTTCTCAGACAATCCCCAAAATTTGAATGAAGTCATTAGCAAAATTGACGCAGTGCTTCATGGACTTTTTTAAAGACATAGATCTAACAATAGGCTTTTTGTAACAATAATGCCATGTTAGGATATCGTAGTCTAACACTTTTTCACATAGTCCTATGCCCAAACTTACCACAGGAAATGTAGGGACACGCATTTTCCAATTTACATGGCCATTGTTGCTGGGAAATGCTTTTCAACAATTATACCATGTTGTTGACAGTGTTATTGTAGGGCAGTATTTAGGGAAAGAAGCTTTGGCAGGAATTATTGCCTCATCTCAGGTTTTCATATCTATTATTGCCCTGGCAATTGGCATCGGTATTGGAGGAACTGTTGTAGTTGCCCAGTTTTTTGGAGTACGAAATCAAAAAAAAGTTCAAGAAACCTCTGACACTCTAACTCTATTTATGCTCTTTGCGAGTGTTATTCTTAGTGTTATTGGGCTTTTGTTTAGTGTTCCAATCTTGCAATGGATACAACTTCCAGTTGAGTCTCTAGATGCTGCTACATCTTATCTACACGTTCTATTTGCAGGCCTAATTACAATGTCTGGCTACAATGCAACTTCATCTGTTTTACGAGGGATTGGAGATTCTAAAACGCCGCTTTATGCCCTCATTGTTGCTAGTTTAGTAAATATTCTACTTGACATAGTCTTTCTGCTCGGATTCAATATGGGCACTGCAGGAATTGCCTTAGCGACTGTGATATCACAAGGCATAGCATGGCTATTTTTAATACTTCACGTTAGACAACAAGCCGTTTTTTTATCATTTAATATATTTCGAGGAAAATTTATACCTAGCATCTTCAAGGATTGCGTGCGTATTGGTTTACCATCGGGCTTACAACAAACCTTTGTTGCAATAGGTATGACCGCGCTTTTTGGGATTATTAACACATTTGGAGTTGATGTTTCGGCAGGTTATGGTGCAGCTACTCGCATAGATATGTTTATTGCTTTGCCCGCAATGAATTTTGCCTCAGCATTATCCACCTTTGTTGGACAAAATATAGGAACTAGAAATATATCTCGAATTAAAGAGGCATTACGCTTTACACTATTACTGTCAGGAATAATAAGCATTGTTGTTACTATTGCGGTACTCTTTTTGCGAAAGCCCTTAATAGGGATGTTTACCAATGAGGCAAATCAAGAGACTATTCGTGTAGGCTCAGAATATTTAATGATTGTGTGCTCTTTCTACATTTTATTTTCTACTCTATTTGTCCTTACTGGATTATTTCGTGGGGCAGGAGCTTCTTTTATGCCAATGCTAATCACCTTAGTGGGATTGTGGCTCATACGACTTCCTGTTGCCTATTGGCTTTCCTCAACCTCATTAGGCTATAAAGGCATATTTTGGGCTGTACCTATCGCATGGACTGTTGGGCTAATTATAGCTATTTGGTATTATTTATCAAATGGATGGATGAATAAAAGTGTTGTAAAAATATTATAATTGCGAATTAATCAGCAATATTTCATTTGTTTTTTGCCTGAATTTCTTGCTGTACGGATAGCATTATTTGATGTACACGATTTTGTGTACTTGCTATGTCGGCACTAGCCACTTCTGGTGCCGATATTTCAGGTAAAATATGAACTCTTAATATTTGACTTGCATTGACGAAACGTTTTCCAATAAATGAGTTCGTCCCATCAATGACCACAGGCAAGATCGGAACATTATTTTGTTTAGCAAGCAAAAATGCCCCTTCTCTAAAACGTCCAATTCTTCCATTTCTTGAGCGAGTACCCTCTGGAAACATCATCAATGATGTTTTTGTTTGCAAAACACTTGAGCAATCTTGCATCATTTTTTTTACACTTCTTGTATCACCTCGCTTTATAGTAACATCTCCATGCAAGTGCAACAACTGACCTACTAATGGAATACGATATACTTCTTGCTTGGATATCCACTTAAAAAATAAAGGAACTTTATATAGTAATACGATGTCGTACATTGCCTGATGATTACAAACAATCACATAAGTCGTATTTTTTTTCACATTTTCTCTTCCCTGCACAATAACTTTTCCAAAGGGACGTGGCAAATACAAATTTGCAATACGCCGTGAAATAATATGTTGAACTCTACGTTGCTTATCAAATGGATAACAGACTATAAACATCAATGCAGAAAATGCTACACAAAGAGGTGCAGTAACAGCAAAATAAATGGCAAAAAAGAAAGTGTAAATTACGTTTAACATAGTAGTATATAGAGGTATTTAAAATTCATTGTCGAAAATAATTAAAGGAGGAGTATCTTGTTTTTTGGTTTTAGAAGTAGGAATTCGATTTTTGGACATTTTTTTTGCGGTTTTTTCCTTAGATAATATACGCCCCGATACTGAGAAATATTTTTTCCAGTAACTATTATGAAGCGAGGCGATGCTAACGCCTTGAGATGTTGATGCGTGTATAAACTTATAATCGCCTAAATAAATGCCAACATGAGACATTTTTTTTTCTTTGATAGAGAAAAAAACTAAATCACCTGATTGTAATTTATTTTTTTTTACCAACTCCACCTGTTTTACCATTTCCGAGACAGGGCGGTTTAATTTTATGCGATGAGCCTCTTTATAAATATTGTAAACTAAAGCAGAGCAATCAATTCCCTTTTTACTATTACCCCCATATTTATAGGGCACCCCCAGCCATTCTATAGAGGCCGCAATAATTGCTCTGTCTTCATATCCTTCAAATTTTACGCCTAATTGTGCTCCTTTTTGCTTGTAAAACTCACGATCTTGAGTTGATAAGTTACGAGTAGGAGAACACGATAAAAGTAGTAATAATAAATTGAAGCTAAAAAACACTCCAAATCTCCCTCTAGGCAGTATCCGGAACTTCATCTACTAAAATTGAAAATAAATAAAAGGTTGCAAGTCTGCTGATGAGGCTTGATACAAAAAGAATAAAATACAAATAACAAAACAAACTTTAAAAATATCAGGCATCTTAAGAAATAAATAACGATACCAATATTTGATATTTTGTGGTAAAAAGTGAATAACGTAAGCCGCGACAATAAGTCCAAATATAAGAGCGTAACCATCTATTATAGATGGAATAATACTTAAATAGAATTGTTGAAAAAGAGCAGTAATCAGAGAAAATGCAGTGTGCATATCTTCTGCCCGAAAAAATATCCATGCAAAACTTACAAAGTGGAACGTAAAAAAAGCAGTAAGCAATCGAGGCGCTTTAATTTCCTTAAAACGCAATGGTAAATACTCTAGCCAAATACGATGCAATACCAATGCTACTCCATGCAATGCACCCCAAATTATAAATTTATAACTAGCACCATGCCACAAACCTCCCAATAACATAGTAATTATCAAGTTAATATAGGTGCGAATTTTCCCTTTTCTATTACCGCCTAGCGATATATACAGGTAGTCGCGCAACCATGCGGATAAGGAAATATGCCAACGTCGCCAAAAATCAGTAATATTTATAGCTTTGTAAGGAGAATTAAAGTTAATTGGCAAATGAAATCCGAGTAATTGCGCTACTCCAATAGCAATATCAGTATAGCCAGAAAAATCGCAGTAAATTTGAATAGTATATCCATATATTCCCATCAAAATCTCAAATCCTGAATATAGGGAAGGGTCATCAAAAATCCGGTCAACAAAATTGAGTGAAATATAGTCAGAGATAATTACTTTTTTCACTAATCCATTCATTATCAAAAATATGGCAGCCCACATTTGATGACGAGTAAGACTATATTTTTGATAAATTTGAGGAATAAACTCCGATGCTCGAACAATAGGACCGGCAACAAGTTGAGGAAAAAATGACACGTAAAAGGCAAAGTCAGCAAAATTATTTATTGGCTTCAATTTTCTTCGATAAACATCAATGGTATAACTGAGGACTTGGAATGTATAAAATGAAATTCCTACAGGCAAAATAAGATTATGTATCTCAAATTTTTCGCCCCCCAACAGCAGATTGATAGATTGCGAGAAAATATTGCTTACCGTAATTTCTATATCAAAAAAATCGCTTAAAAATTCAGCAATAAAATAGGCATATTTAAAGTAAGCCAACAACCCTAAATTGATACAAATACTAAGAGTAAGCAAAAAGATTCGTGCAAATTTCCGAGGATGTGTATGAATTATTTTGGCAATACGAAAATCCAACGATGTTGAGAACAAAAGAAGTAAAAAATAGGCTCCACTTGATTTGTAATAAAAAAAAAGACTAAAAATCAAAAGATATATGCTCTTCGTAAGGTGTTGCTTCTCGTATACAAAGATGTATCCAAACATCAGTATCGCAAAAAAAATCCAAAAGGATAATTGGGTGAAAATAATAGCCGTATCATCGCTATAGGTAAAAACAGACTCAAGTATATTGAGAATATCCATATCCTTGTTCTAGTTTTGTTGGGATGAAATTTCTGTATTTTTCGCCTCTTCTTGTTCCGCTAAATACCAATAGAATTCTTGCATTAGTGCACGATGCAATAATTCTCCCATTAATGTAGCTCCATCCCCACTAAAATGGCAAAAGTCTTTTGATGCGAGTGCCGGTTTTGTATATGCCCATGAAATCATCGAACTTCGTCCTCCCATGGCTTTATAACTATCCCAAAATGCACAACCTGCTCGAAAGGCTGCACGTTTTTGAGCATCACGAATACGTTCTATATTAGGATATGATGCCAATGCTCCATTCACGCGTCGCGCCATATCTGCTACTCCGACTACTAAAATGTGAATGTCAGGTTGTAGTTTTTTAAAATACACTAATTGCTGGTAAAGTTGCTCTTCATAAAAACTATAATTGTTTACTATACGAGGCACAATATTTGTTCCAAATTGAAATATAAGTAGTTTTACTTTTGATAGTTCTAAACTCTGTTTTAAGGTTTTAGGCTCTGCCTTTTTAAAGTCCACTCCTGAACTACTACGAAGAGGAACATTATCTAATGATATGCCAAAAGGATAATCCAATGAAAGTCCACATAATGTAAATGGTCCACCAGAAAATGACAAGGTCAAATTTTCCGTATTCGCACCTATTTTAACTTCAACTAACTGAAGTGAATTTTTAGGCACAATTGATTTTTCATACAAAAGTCGTGTTGGAGTATTTACTTCAACTGAAACAGGTGTCCCTTGAGTTTTAATAAGCATTCTTACAAGTGAAAATCGCAAAGGCGGATAGTTTCTCAAATTTCTGCGATTAATCTTTATCCAAGTTGGTCTATTTGTCGCAGGTGTGACTGACACACTTGAGAGTAAATGTCCAGTTAGAATTTGGGCTGTTTTCTTATATTTAATCATTGCTGTCGAATGCTGCCAATCATTCGACATTGAAACTCGAACAGTAGGATTAATCGGGATATGAGGATTTAATGCAAAGGAACCAATTCCGCCTCCACCAAAATCCTTTTGAAGCGCCTGTCTAATATACAAACTCATCCTATCTGCCTCTAACTGTGAGTCTCCATAATGCACTATTCTGAAGGAATTACGAGTTTTAGGTAAATTTTGCAATTGTAACATTAATGGAGAGAATATATGATAATTATCATCAGGATATTCAAATGCCTGAATGGGCAACTCTCGAATATCATCCACAGTACAAGGCGAAGGAAGTGCCGATTGCATATCTTGCTCCTGTAAGGGTTCTGATAAAAAAAATCCTCGTTCGCTACAATCTACAGAAATAATGTGATGCTCACTCGGATTAATATTAAGCAATTCTTCAATATGTGGAAGATTAATAGTATAACGAGAAAAAACTTTTACCTCTATGGATGAAAAAAAATGTGATAATATTAAAAATATAAAACCAATCGAGGAAAGTAAGGCTAAGATGAAAGTTGGATGTACTAAACTTCCATCCGCCCCTACAAAAAAATCCTTTAGTCGAAATCGTTGGATTGCTTGATGTAAAATGGCAATCATAATACTAGTTCACCTTTTTGATTTTAAGAATTTGTCCTGGCACAAGCGCAGATTGTATATTCATATTATTGAGAGTCAAGATATCTTTTTGGGTAACGCCCATATAGGCAAATTGCTTTGAAATAGCCCATAAACTATCTCCTTTACGAATTTTATAATACAAAAAACCATTTTTTGTAATAGTTTGTGATTTTTCTATTGGCGTTTTAGTAGCAAATAATTGTGCCTTATTCCCTTTTATATAAATATGTAGGCGTTGTCCTGCTCTTATCATATTACTTCGTAGGCCATTCCATGATTTTAGATCCTGTACCCTCACTCCATATTTAGATGCAATGGAGCCTAACGTTTCCCCCGATTGAACTCGATAATTTATTTTTTCTTTTCCCGATGGTACATAAGCCGTAAATTCTGCTGGGGCAGCCATTGCTTTGGGATTATACTCCTCTGCTCGAAAAAGGGCGATTTCTTTCTCATTAAGTAAATACTTATCTATATATCGAGAAGGCAACTTTAAGGTATGAGTTCTCTCATTTCCAGGCACAATGTTTCGTCGAAATTGAGGATTCAATGTACGTAGTTCTTGTTTTGAAATACCTAGTACTGCAGAAATCTGGTCAAAATGCATCCACTGATTTACTCGAATTGTGTCGTAATCAAAAAACTTCCGAAAATCATACTGTGCTGGCTTAAGATGATGTTCTTTTGCATAATTCATCATATAAGTAGCTCCAATAAATGCAGGAACATAACCTCGTGTTTCTCTAGGTAAATAATTATAGATTCCCCAAAAATCTTTACGACCTCCTGATCTTCGAATTGCTTTATTTACATTCCCAGAACCACAATTATAGGCTGCAAGGGCTAAAGCCCAATCTCCAAACATATTGTACAAGTCGCGCAAATGTTTTGCTGCGGCATGAGTAGATGCAATAGGGTCACAACGGTCATCAATCGTTGAGGTTACATTAAGTCCATACATACGTCCTGTAGCATACATAAATTGCCATAATCCTGTCGCTTTTGCTCGGGAGACTGCAACTGGATTAAGTGCAGATTCAATAACCGCCAAGTATTTGATTTCATGAGGCATTCCATATTGATCTAAAATCTGTTCAAATAAAGGGAAGTAATATTCGGACAATCCTAATATTTCTTGTGATTTTATTCGTTTTTTATCTGTATAAAGCTTGATATAACTCCGAACAATACTATTAAATGGCAAATCAATGACCGTATGTAAGCGACGTAAGCGTAAGATATAAATAGAGTCTGAAACAACTGGAGGAAGCATAGGCTCTCCTGCAATTTCTTCAACCTCAACATCTACTTGTAATACATCCTCATCTCCATTATCTTCTGTTTCTGGCTCTAGATTATTTTCAATAGGTTTTGTCAAAATTGCATTTTTTGCATAATTAAGAGGTCCTCGACCTCGTGTATTATCCGCTAATACCATATGGGTGGTACTACAAAAAAGTAATAATAGAAATGCAAAATGCTTATCAGTCATTGTAGGTAACAATTAAAATTTAATGCTTAGATTTACTCCTAAGGCTGTTTGACTTCCATACTTTGCATATTCTATGCCGTCAACATACGGCTGAATTTTGAATGAAAGGTCATTACTAATATCATAAGTAAAAAAATGTGCATCAACTGTGGCATCAACAATATTTATAACATAGAATAATGCCGTAAGAATGATAAAAAAATCTCTATCGCGACGATATGCATTTTTATAAAATTGTAATTGATTTAAGGCTGTATTACGAAATTGCAAGGGAATATTTGCTTCGAGAGCTTCGTATAATTCCGTATAATTTGGTAAACTTTGATCCAAAATTTGCATTTTATATTTATTAGAATACGCATCAAGATAAAGTTTATATCGAAAGTTATTACTTTGTATTAAGTAACCAAACGTGGCAAATCCTGCATAAATAAAAGGAATTTTCCAATATCTCTCATTATACGCTTGTCCCAAACCCGGCAAGAGCGTGGAAAACAAGGCTGCTTTTGAGGGCGAATGGGCTACAGTATCTTGCCGCTGTGATTGCCCTTTCATATATAGTACAAACAACGATGCAATCAGCAAAATAGTTTTGACTTTCACTCCTTATTACTTAATTAAATCAATGCAATTTTTTCAATTTTTCAATCGTATCAACTATACCTTTATCTGTCTTTATATCCAATGTAAGTTTAGCGCCCCCACTTATGCCTCGTTTAATATTCACTTTACTATTAAAACATCTTTGCATCTCTTCTGCTAATTGAAAAAACGCCTCTGAAAGTCGCTCGTCGGTTTCCTCTGATTCATTTTGCCTTAACTTATCTACTTTAATTTTTCCACCGTCCTTCACGAGTTCTTCGACTTGCCTAACAGACAAGTGTTTTTCAATAATTTTCTGTGCAAGTTTTTTTTGTGCCTCTACATCATCTAAACTAATAAGGGCTCGAGCATGTCCCATTGAGATTGTTTGTTCTCTAATAGAATGCTGGATTTGTTCGGGCAGTTTTAGCAGTCGCATGTAATTTGCTACAGTTGAACGCTTCTGTCCTACTTGTTTTGCGACCTCTTCTTGCGTTAAATTATACTCTGTGAGCAAAAGTTGATAGCCTATTGCAATCTCCATGGCATCAAGGTCTTTACGCTGTACATTTTCTACCATTGCCATAAGTTGCCTATCACGATCATTTACATCTCTAACGTAGACTGGCACCGTTTTTAACTTAACCATACGAGACGCTCGCCAACGTCGCTCACCACTAATTATTTGATACTTATTATTTCCTGATGGACGCACTACAATTGGCTGAATAATTCCCAATTCTTTTATGGAATTTGCTAACTCTGCGAGTTGCTCTTCATCAAAATTGACACGAGGTTGACTAGGATTAGGTTCAATTTCATCTAATGGGATTTCCTTGACTAAATCTGATTTAACATTGACTGGCATTTCAGTTAATGCTCCAACGTTCTCCGCGGAAATTCCTTTTGCCCCGAGTAATACATCTAAGCCTCTTCCCAAGCGTTTTGGAGGTTGTTTTGCCATAGATTTCTTAGAATTGTTTTTCGTTATTATTAATTAAAGTTGCCTCATTGCGTTGCAAGAATTCGCGCGCTAAATTCATATATGCAGCACTTCCTGCACACTGAGCATCATACAATATAACTGGTTTTCCGTGCGATGGGGACTCACTCAATTTCACATTACGAGCTATCATGGTGTCAAATGCCATTGAGCCAAAGTGAGTGCGTACATCTTCCACTACCTGATTGGCAAGATTGCTATGCAAATACATTGTGAGCAAGAAGCCTTCAATTCCCAATGTAGGATTAAGATGGCTTTGTACAGTTTTTATTGTATTTAATAATTTGCTTAATCCATCAAGTGCAAAGAACTCACATTGTATTGGAATTAGTACAGAATCTGCTGCGGCTAATGCATTAAGAGCTATCAAACCTAATGAAGGAAGACAGTCTATAAATATATAATCATAATCATTTTGTAATTTGCTAATGATGCCTCTCATTTGCAAGTCACGATTTTGCATATCGACTAATTCCAATTCCG
Source organism: Bacteroidales bacterium (assembly GCA_051646985.1). Taxonomy (GTDB): domain Bacteria; phylum Bacteroidota; class Bacteroidia; order Bacteroidales; family UBA932; genus JAITMY01. The sequence continues at coordinate 34,758 of JBOFDL010000084.1, forward strand.
CTCCAACAAGGTCCACTCTTGATGGCAACAAGTGTAAAGTTTTGAGTTCTGTTTGCAAAATTGCTTCTCGTGGCTCGAGATTATCTACCAGGCATTCATAGATAGTTGCTTGTACCTTTTTCTCATAAAAACCAAGTCCAGTAGTTGCATTTGCCTGAGGATCTGCATCAATGATAAGAACTCGCTTTTCAAGAACAGCTAAACTCGCCGCTAAATTAATTGCCGTTGTGGTTTTTCCTACTCCACCTTTTTGGTTTGCAATTGCGATAATTTTTGCCATTTTTTATTGTATTTTTAGTAGCATACTAGAGTACGCAGAATATCTTGCAAGTATAGTAATAAAACTCCAACTTTTTCCTCTTTTTTTTTTAACAAGTCTAAAATCTCTAAATGTTTTATACCTTTGCAGACTTGATTATTGTTAATAACTTTGTTAATTTTTTAATATGGAGTTGATACCGCAATTGTCTCGTTGGATGGTGATTGTTAATCCTAAAGCAGGTCGTGGACATGGTCTACAGGACTGGCCGACAATATCGAATCGCTTAAACCTTAATGGAATTGACTTTACGTGTGTGTTTACCGAAAAGAAGTTTCACGCTGTGGAACTTACGGTAAAAGCGATTAATGACGGCTTTCGAAAAATCATTATTGTTGGAGGCGATGGTACAGTCAACGAAGTTGTTAATGGCCTTTTTATTCAAAAAAAAGTGGAACCAAAGGAAATAACTATCTCCGTAGTGCCTGTAGGTACAGGAAACGATTGGGTGCGTATGCTTGGGATTCCTCGCACCTATATCGATGCTGTTGAAAGCATTAAATACGAGCGCACAATTTTGCAAGATGTAGGAAAAATCACATTTGAAGAGTCACGTGTTCGTCAAGTACGCTATATGGCAAACGTTGCCGGAATAGCATTTGATGCTATGGTGAACCGCGCTTTTAATCAACTTAAAGCCGCGGGAAAAAGAGGAAAGAATTTGTATTTACTTAGTGCTTTATTAACGCTCTTTCGCTATAAATCGAAACGATTTATTGTTCATGTTGACAATAAGTTATTGTTTGATGGGAAATTATTTAGTGGAGTTATCGGAGTCGGAAAATATAATGGTGGAGGTATGTTGCAAATGCCTGCCGCAATTATGAATGATGGACTTATGGACATTACACTTATTCGCAAAATGAGTTTTTATAGGTTTGCAACGAATTTTAAACGCTTATACTCTGGCACAATTTATGATTTTTATAAAGTTATTGCAACGCAAGGAAAACAACTTAGAATTGTTTCCTACCCAACATCTCCGATTGAAATTGATGGCGAAGCTTATGGTTACTCGCCTTTTGAATTTGATATTATACCACATTGCATAAAAGTGGTTGTAGGGAAAAATTTTAAGGCTTAATCTTCATCGGGATAAGGGTTAATTAGACTCTATTGATAAATACTTAAAAGAAGAAACATTGAGGCTCTCTAAAAATGCAGTAATAACCCGAGGCATAGGATATTTAGACAATTGGATTGAGGGAATTAATTTATAGTTATTAAGTGCTATTGAAACTTCTCTGACTTTAATGATGTAGAAAATAATATGCAATTCCTGATGACTCAGCGTGTGTTTAATCAATGGAGATGTATAAAGAATCTCTATACTTTGTCGTGCAAATAAGGTTTTCCATTCATCATTTTCTTGAAGATTTTTTAATGTTGTATTTTTTGTCGTTTCGATATATGGAAATTCATAAAGAGAATGCCAAATATCTTTTAACACTCTTTGCTGAATAAAAGTGTCTCTTTTATATAAAGGAATTAGATACGAAAAATACCGTCTTCGTATTTTTGTTTTTTTTTCTTTAATGGGTAGACTATTTACCATATCATTTTTATAAGCGTAGCAGTCTTTTTGTATTGGACAAAGTACACACATTGTTTTTTGGGGAGTACATAATGTTGCACCAAACTCCATAATTGCTTGATTAAAGAGACCTGGCTTTCTAGTATCTAGATGACTCAGAGCAGTAGCATAGATTTGCTTTTGTCCACTTGAAGTATTAACAGGGGTGAATATGCCAAATACTCGTGCAATTACGCGATGTACATTACCATCTACGGCAGGACGTGGAATGCCAAATGCAAATGCGCCGATAGCAGAAGCAGTATAATCACCAATACCTTTTAGAGAGCGAAGTCCTTCATAGGTATTTGGAAACTCTCCATTGAATTCAGAAATTATTTGTTTTGCTGCAAGATGCATATTTCGAGCCCTTGTATAATATCCTAGTCCTTGCCATACGATCATTACCTCATCCAGAGGAGCGGCCGCCAAATGTGCTAGCGTAGGAAAACGTCGGAGAAACCGATGATAATAATCAAGTCCTTGTACTACTCGAGTTTGTTGTAAAATGACCTCTGAAACCCAAATAGGATAGGGCTCAGAGGTATTACGCCAAGGAAGTTCTCGCTTATGTTCATTGTACCATTCGATAATGGTTTTTGCGAAATGCATTTATTTCATTTTAAGAACATTGCCATTGCTTTGTACAATTGCTCGACGTTCTCTTTCTGGCAGAGGATTTTGTATTGGACTTGCGAGGACTCCATAACGAGTTGTTTCAAATTTCCCTCGTTTTTCTTTTTTGACATTCCCATCAATATATTTAATCAAAAGATGAGCGTCTAATTGTCGCCATATTTGCATTAAAATTTGAGTTTTGGAAAACGAAAATGCTGTTGCTTTATTTATAAGAAGTTCTCTATTTGTAATATTTTTATTTTCGACAATAAATTGTTGTGCCTCGTAATAGGCTTGACCTTCAAAGGATTGTTGAATTTTAGTAATATCTGCACTCATAGACTCATAGCGAGAGTAGGCGAAATTGGCAACACGATTGAATAGCCAAAAGGCCGCCGTTGACGAGTAGTTTGACATACTACCATTACCCACACGAAACGCTTCGGGAACTCTATTAACACAAGCAAAAATAGGCACTAAGCATGATGTTGCAGCATCATCTACACCAAACCAAAGCGTACTTAATGGAGTGGGATTGCGACACTCTGCAACGAACCAAAAGCCTGTTTGTTGTGTTGCAGTAGCACGCTCATGTACATATTTAACGCTATCAACCTCCCACGTCATTGGGCGCCAACGGTAAGGACAGGCGTAAGCTCCGGCTCCGGCATCAAGACGCATATCTAAGGGAGTCCCCTCATAATGATTGCGCATAGAGGCAGCAATATCTTTTACCGTCAAAAGTCGATTAGGGGTGATATAAAGGGGCATTCTTTTCTGAAGATTATGCCCCATAGCATATTCTAAATAAGCAGTATCCATTTCGGGACTTACTGTTCTAAAAAATGACCATACACGAGCATCGCAAAAGCGAGCTCCTCCAAAATCAATGGGATTGTAGGTATCAGAAAAAGAGAATTCACTGTCTTTTCCAGAGAAGTAGCCACAGGCACGCGCAAAATCAATCACGTCATCACTGTAAATAACCTCTACGGTAGGAAGATTGCGTTTCGCAATTTGCTTATAAGTAATTGCATTTTTTCCATTTGCAAGTGAAAAGGTTTGTATGCGTGCTTGATTAGCATGTCCACTAACACTACCATCGGGAATACGCACAGCGACCCAGACGGCTCCTTTTGCAAAAGGCTTTTTTTTGGCATTAAATTTTAGGGTTGTTCCTTTTCCTATCATCTCTAGAATCCAAACCTCATCAGCATCTGCAATGGTAAAAGATTCGCCACTCGAATAGTAACCATATTTTTCGACCAATTCTCCCATAATAGCAATGGCGTCACGTGCAGAAGTGGCACGCTGTAGAGTAACATAGATAAGACTTCCATAATCCATGATTCCTGTAGTATCGCGCAATTCTGAACGTCCACCAAAGGTCGTTTCTGAGATTGCCACACCATGTTCATTAATATTTCCAATTACATTGTAGGTTTGAGGAGCTTCTGGAATTTCACCCAAAGGTTTTTGGGTATCCCAATCTATAATTTTGCGCATTGCGCCGTCTTCATGTGTCGCTGCCGAAAATTGATATAGTTCTCCATACAATGTGTGCGAATCAGCGGCATATGAGATAATGCTTGTTCCATTTTTTGAAGCTCCTTTAGTAACGATGAAATTTGTGCAAGCTTCAGATTGTAGTTGAGCAAGCCCACCGAGAACGGTTAAGAGAAGGTACTTTTTCATAATGATTGTTGATTAAATAATATTTTTTTTATTTGTATCAGATGCGCCATATTTATATGCCAAAAGTTTGGCAAAGATACAAAAACTAATCAATTTTTAACCTTTAGAGAGTATCATACATACCGTTATAAATAGAAGTAAAACGGTCTGAAAATATTTATCGTATGGTCTATTCTCAATAATGTAATTCAAAAAAAATACTTATTTAGCATTTGCTTGTATAAATAACTGAATGAACTAGTCAAGTAAATTCGCAATTGTTTGCAGATTTACGTCCGTAAAGTTAGGGATAGTAATATGGGCATTAGACAATTCTTCCGAAGAACAAATAGAGGTAATGCCAATAACTTTCATTTTTGCTCGTAAAGCTGCCTCGACCCCAGCCAAAGCATCCTCCATAACAACGCACCGAGAGGCAGGAAGTTGCATCGCCTCAGCTGCCTTTAAAAACACTTCAGGATGCGGTTTACCATGAGTAATTTGAGAAGCATTAATAATTGCCTTAAAATAATGTCGAATATTCAATCCATCAAGTATAAAATCGATATTGTCATCGGGTGCAGACGAGCCTACGCTCATAGGGATATTGTTTTTCTTGAGTTCTTCAAGAAGTGTAGCCAAACCCGCAGTTAAAGCTAAGTGTGGACGATACAAGTCTCGATATATAGCCTCTTTTTCATCTTCTAACAATTTTGTTTCTTCATCTGACAAATGTTGTCCAAATAGACTACGCATAATTTCACTTCCCACCATTCCATTGTATTGATGAAAATTCTCTTTCAACATCACCAATCCATGTCGCTTGCAAAATTCCTGAAATGCAAGAATATGATAAGAGACATTACAAATAATTGTACCATCCATATCAAAAATTACTCCAAAATCCTTCATTTTATTCATCTGTTTTAGCGTATTAATTCGTGCGAAGGTAACAAAATTATCCAAAATTTGTTGTAATTTCGTTCCCATTTTAATCCACATCAAACACAGTTATGAAGTTACTACTCACGCAGTCAACATGGGCTCGTTGGACGGCACTTATCATTGTTTCAATCACGATGTTTTGTGGCAGTTTTTTTTCAGATGTAATGTCGCCACTTAAACCTATGCTTGAGGCTGAATTTAATTGGACTAGCAACGAATATGGATTATTTACAAGTGCATACGGTTGGCTTAACGTATTTTTCTTGATGCTTATCTTTGGTGGAATTATTCTCGACAAAATGGGCATACGATTTACGGGGCTTGGCGGAGCAATGATTATGCTCATAGGAGCAAGCATCAAATTTTTGGCAATTACACACTCATTTGATGAAGGAGCGACTATTTTTGGCATCCGCTCTCAAGTTGCTTTTGCGTCAGCAGGCTTTGCACTTTTTGGTGTGGGCATTGAAATTTCAGGACTTACCATTACCAAAGTAATTGTAAAATGGTTCAAAGGAAGAGAATTAGCACTTGCTTTAGGATTACAAGTTGGGGTTTCTCGTATAGGAACTATGCTTGCCATAGCAACTGCGGCTCCTTTAGCAAAACACTTTGGGTTTATTGGAGCACCCTTACTTTTCTGCATTGCCTTGTTATGTATAGGACTTGTTGCCTACTTAGTCTATATGATTATGGACAAGCAATTTGACAATGAACAATTATCACAACAAAAATCCTCCACACAAATTCATGAAGACGAATTTCATTTACTAGACATTAAACAGATACTTATCAACAGAGGATTTTGGCTCATTACGCTTTTATGCGTCCTGTTTTATTCTAGTGTATGGCCATTCTTGAAATATGCAACCGACTTAATGGTCAATAAATTTCATGTAAGCACAGAGTTAGCAGGGAATATACCTGCCATACTTCTCTTACTTGCCCTTGTTTTCTCTCCCATTTTTGGACATCTTTACGACAAAAAAGGAAAAGGGGTTAGTATTATGATTACAGGAGGCATATTACTCACATTCGCACATCTTTCTCTTGCCTTACCATTTTTACACCAATGGCAAGTAGCCATTATGTTAATGATAGTATTAGGAATCGCGTTTTCTTTACTTGCCGCTACAATGTGGCCATCTGTGCCAAAGATTATTCCAGACAAACAATTAGGAACAGCCTACTCTTTGATTTTCTATGTTCAAAATATTGGACTTACTGGCGTACCCTATCTCATAGGCTGGTTATTGAATAAATACTGTATCACTGGCACAAAATTAATCGACGGAAAAGTCATCAACCAATACGACTATACTTTACCGATGCTTGTATTTGCTTCCTTTGGCGCATTATCACTCTTAGTTGCTTGTTGGCTCAAAAGAATAGACAAGAAATACACTTATGGACTTGAAGTACCAAACATTAAAAACGAGTTGCCATAAATAATAGTCCAAAGCCTCAATACACTAGAACTTTTCGAGTTACATAATATTTATAATTAAACGATATGACTACAGAACTTTCAGAACAAGAAATTGTACGAAGACAATCCTTAGAACAAATCAAGCAAATGGGGATTAACCCCTACCCTGCCGAAGGCTTTGAAGTAAATGCAAATAGTACGGAAATCGCCCAAAATTATTCTCCCGAAGAAAATAACTATCAAGAAGTAAGCATTGCTGGGCGGATTATGAGCCGTCGGATTATGGGGAGTGCATCATTTTTTGAACTACAAGATGAAAAAGGACGTATTCAAGTCTATGTCCGCCGAGATGAAATTTGTCCAGAAAACGATGAGGACAAAAAAAACTACAATGTTTTTTTTAAAAAACTATTAGACATTGGCGATATTGTTGGCATTAAAGGCTACGCTTTTATTACACAAACCGGAGAACTTTCACTACACGCAAAAAGCCTAATACTTCTCTCAAAATCCATTAAACCTTTACCAATTGTAAAAGAAAAAGATGGACAAATATACGATGCATTTACCGACCCAGAAAAACGCTACCGTGAACGATACGTTGACTTGGTCGTAAATCCTCATGTACGAGACACATTTATCAAAAGAACTCAACTCATCAACTCTATGCGAGAGTTTTTGAACAAAAAATGTGGTTTATTAGAAGTAGAAACGCCCATTCTTCAACCCCTATACGGAGGAGCTGCAGCAAGACCCTTCAAGACGCATCACAACACCTTAGATATGACCTTATATCTACGCATTGCCAATGAGTTATATCTCAAAAGACTCATTGTTGGAGGATTTGATGGGGTATATGAATTTGCGAAAGACTTTCGCAACGAAGGCATGAGCCGTTTTCACAATCCAGAATTCACCCAAATGGAAATGTATGTTGCTTATAAAGACTACAATTGGATGATGGATACTGTAGAAGAAATGGTTGAAAAAATCGCCATTGACCTACACGGAACAACAGAATTAAAAGTCGGCGAAAACGTGATTAGTTTCAAACGACCTTGGAAACGTTTCACCATGTTCGAAGCCATTGAACACTTCACAAAAATTGACGTTTCAAAAATGAATGAAGATGAACTTCGTGCAACCGCGACAAAATTAGGAATAGACGTTAATTCAAGTATGGCAAAAGGAAAATTAATCGACGAAATCTTTGGCGAAACTTGCGAAGCGAAACTCATACAACCGACCTTTATTACGGACTATCCCGAAGAAATGTCTCCCTTAGCCAAGAAGCACCGTTCTCAAAAAGGACTTGTAGAACGATTTGAAGCAATTTGTAACGGAAAAGAAATTTGCAATGCTTATACCGAACTCAATGACCCCATAGACCAACGTCAACGTTTTGAAGAGCAATTACTACTTGCAAAGCGTGGCGACGAAGAAGCAATGTTACTTGACGAAGACTTTTTACAAGCCATAGAATATGGCATGCCACCAACGGCAGGATTAGGAATGGGCATTGACCGCTTAGCAATGGTAATGACCAATGCACACTCTATACAAGACGTGTTATTTTTTCCACAAATGCGTCCCGAGAAAAAAATCACACGAGATGATGATAGTAAATTTGAGCAAATAGGTATTCCTACAGAATGGATACCCGTAATTCAAAAAATGGGCTACTTTACAATAGATGCACTTAAAAAAGTAAGTGCCGGAAAACTTTTCAATGACCTTTGTGGAATGAATAAAAAACACAAAATGGGACTTAAAAATCCTTCGACAGAAGATGTAAAAATGTGGTTAAATTGAGAAATATACCCCTTCAATTAATTAACGAAAAAACAAAGGCGCAGAGATATATTTCTGCGCCTTTGTTTTTTTATATTATCAAGACTTACAAATCTGCATTATAAGCACGAACACAACGAACAGGTGTGCCAAAATCAGCAACTCCTAAAACCTCAATTCGATAATGAAGCCGATTGCTACCAAATTTTATTGTTTCGATTTGAGATTCTGTTCCTGTATTTGTATAAATCCAAGTCGCCTGCCCAACAGCATAATATCTATAAACATTCGCTAAACCTACGGGCAATACAGAAAAACCATAATAATCTGTAGGGCGTGCGGCATGGTGTCCCTTTGAACCAACGGCTCTCCACCGCCATGTAGGTTTCGTTGCAGTAGCAAATATACTGTCATCAATCACTGTTTTACGGTCACTCAAAGTATTACGAAATAACAACGGAACTCCGTTTAACAATGTAGTGGGATCATGTCCAAGCCCTGCTTCTGAATTATGAAAATTATGACATGGGGCCTCTAGTATACTATTCCTTTCTACGGCTGTTTCAGCTTTGTTATCTGTGCAACCACTTGCTTTATTATACATAACTGCCCAATCTTTACGACCTGGCAATACCCAGCCTAAAGGACAAATACCTTGAGAACTACTATAAACACCTATACCTGTAAATGCTACGAATGTTGGAGACAGTCCATTAATGGACATTATAGTAGGTCTTCCATAAATTGCTCCGTAAGTTTTACAGGCAACATCAATATTTGTTGGAGCATTTAATAACTCATTAACGCTAACACCGGGCGTTCCGCTAAAACTAGCACCATTTGGACAATAATAGGCTCCAACATTAGATGTTGGGGCGACATTTACGGTGGGATTATTGATAAGATTTTTTGTGTAATTTAAGTTTTGTGCTAACCACCAACGTCCTTGACCATTGTTATAAGTACTAAGATGTGGCATCGCTACCATACGATATATTTTACAATCACGATGGTCAACCATAAAGCCTTCCCAATTCTTTGCTCCGCCTGTACGCTTTGTACATGCAAGAAGGTCGAAGTTTGGATTTTTGTAAGGACAATCGGGGTGAATACTTGTGCTATCAACGGTTACATCTGAACCTGCTGCTCCGCATCCTTTACAAGAAAAGTAGGTTTGGTATTTAGATGTCACTCGTATATGTGCACTATCACCAACTGCAGTATCGGCACTAGTTAGTGCGAAACGTAAACGATACCCCCCTGCAGTAGGATTGCTCAAAACTAAACTGTCGGAAGAGATAATACAGTTTTTTTGATTGTTCAAAAGACTGTCGATTTTAACTCGGCGAGGAGGATGACTTTTTGAATACATCCAAAACTCTGCGGCATCTGAAAAACAGGTTTGTTTATCGTACATTATTTCAACAAAGAGTTTTTTGTTGACTAAATCAGCATTGCTCCAAAGGACTGAAAAGGGGGGAACTTGAAAAGAACTTGTAGTCTGTCCGTATTGTTGTCCGAAGGTAAAGGTTCCCACTACTAATTGTAATGTAATACTGATTACAATACGTTTTTTAAAAAAATAACTCATCATCTTGCTTCAATTGGTTAACTCAATATCGTTTTTTTGAGCAAAAACACATGAAATTCCACTCTATTTTCAACATTATGCATTAAAAAACCCGTATTTCTCTGCTCTATTTAGTCCTCACAAACTACTTCTAGAGTAGCATAATACCGCGATTGCATATCTCAATATTCTCATTATCTTTGCCCCATTAAAAAAACGGAATTATATTTTAATTAAAAAATAAAAAAACATCTATATTATGAAACGTATTCTTTTTACAATTCTGGGCATTTCGATAGGCATGTATTCTTTTGCTCAAAAAATAGGAAATCCTGCCTCTGCAGAAGATTTAGCCGCATTTTGGAGTTCACAAACTTATGTGGTTGCTACGAATGATAATATCATTTTAGACGCTCTCATTTCAAGTGCCGTTAAGAAACACTGGAACGTTACACAACACAAGGTAATTAGCACAAAAGAATTTATGGAATTACGTAAAAATCCTAAGAATTCATTCATCACCATTACCACCGTACTAGATGGTGCTGATAAAAAAGCAAAATACCAATACCTTAGCGTACTTATGGGACATGAAAAAGCAAAATCAAGCATTGATGCAATGCCTGAAATTGCCTCTATTCCTTTTGCTTGCGACATGCAAAAAGATGAAATTGCAGAAGGAGCCATGATTGAGACCTGTATTTTATTTCTCCAAAAACACGTCAAGAATCTTAAAGAAAAAGCCTTTAATGACCGACTTTTAGCAAGCATTCAGCAACCTCTTCAAGCCTACAACTATGATATGAGTGGATTGAAAAATAAAACAATCTACATCAGTAAAAATGATGTGGACTCACAAAGTGAAATGCAAGCCGTTGAAACGAAATATCCAAATAAATTCAAATTCGTTACTGATGAAGAGCTCTCTAGCGCAATCAATAGCAAGGATAGTGCGATTGTTATTGCATACTCGATTTATCCTCAACGCAGTCAAAAAGGAGCTTATGCCTACAAAATGGCGATGAACTTAGAGGGAGCATTATTCTATTTTTACTTTGAGAAAAAAGCAAAAAATTTCCTCTTCAAAATGAAGGATTTTGAAATGATGGGCAAACAATAAGCAGAAAATTCTCCAAATAATTCTAGAAGAAAAAACATCTTTATCAAAAAAACACACCTATTAGAATATGGCAGACGAGAAAGTAATTTTTTCAATGAATGGGGTAGAAAAAATCTTACCCAATAACAATAAACAAATCTTAAAGAACATCTATTTATCGTTCTTTTATGGGGCAAAGATTGGCATCATCGGATTGAACGGTTCG
>JBOFDL010000085.1:0-2264 GCA_051646985.1 Bacteroidales bacterium
ATCGCTTTTCATTTTCACATATCTCTCTTATTATCTTTGACAAGTCACTGGGATTTTGCGCCGATAGTGGCACGATTTCTCCCACAGCATATTTTTCCAAAAGCTTTTGATTTTCGGGAAAATCAGACACCAAAACAGGTACTTCCGCCTGTATATAATCAAAAACTTTGTTGGGGGAAGCATACACATAGTTTAACGCCTCCGCCTTTTCAAGCGAAAAACCTATGCTTGCCTGTTGCGTAAGCAAATATAAATCATTGGGTTTAAAAAAGCCCTTGAATATCACATTGTTAAGAGAATTTGCCAGCCTTTTTAAGTCCATTTCTACATCGCCACGCCCCACAATCCACAATTCATAATTAGGGAGAAAAGCCATTGTTGCTATCATCAATTCAATGCCCCTATCTTGGTTCAAAGCCCCTTGATAAATCAGAATCTTAGGCTGTGTAAGTTTCGAACGAAGGAGTTCTTTTTGGGTAGGAACATTGTAAACAGCGTGAACTTCTTTTTGGTACAAATCTCCATAAATCCTTGCTAAAGAATCATTTACGGTAAGAATAGTTGATAGCTTAGGAAATAACCACTGCTCTAATTTTAACCAAATTTTTTGGGTAAAAGGGCGATGAATAAGTTCAGGAACTTGCGTAAAATACTCGTGGGTATCATAAATAAGGCGTTTTTTCTTAATGCTTGCCACCAAAAAGTTCGGCAAAAGCGTATCTAAATCATTTGCGGTAAACACATCTGCCCCAAGAAAAAGAAGCTTCAAAAATAGGCGAATTTGATATTCCAAATAAAAGAATTTGCCCTTATTAAAGCACAAATTCATGCGGATAACCTGATAAGGGAAATCATCTAAGGGCAAAGAAGAGGGCAGCTTACGCGCAATGATATACACACGAAATCCATTTATTACCAAATAGTTAGCCATGCGTTGCACTCTTTGGTCGGCGGTAAAATCATTGGTAACAGATAAGACAATTTTCTTCATTTTTTATTTTGGATTTACTTCCTTATACAACAAATTCCCTTCGGCATTATAATACTGCCAAGTACCGACCTTTTTTCCCTGCCTTTCCCCTAACATTTCCCAATCTTTTACCCGCTTATACTTGCCCTTTGCCGAAACAAGCCCGTTAGCGTGGTAAAATGTCCATGTCCCTACCCTCATTTTGGTCGAAAAATAAGGCGTTGTTAGCACCACATACTTCCCCTTTGCTGCAAGGCGTTTATTTTTGTAGAAACAATAAAATTTGCCATTAGGTTTGCCCTTTTTAAAATACTGCCGCGACTTCTCCTGCCCATTTTTGCGATACGTGGTAGCCCAGCCATTTTCATAACCCCTCCTAATATGATAAATGGTACGCAAGCCCATGACATCATACTTCGGTTTCCACTTATCATAAAACAATTTTTTCTCTTCGGGCGAAGCAAGCGACAACATCGTATAGCTTTCATGTAACATAGCAGAAAGTGTTTCATTCATCGGCACATTGGCGAAAGTCGGAAGCTCATTAGGCATCAAAAAATCAACAGATTCAAACAATTCCATATTCATAAATTCAGGAATTTCGCCCTTTTTATTTGCCAATATCTTCGTACCATCTTCCTTCCAATAGTTCAGATATTTGCGTTGCGGTCTAGTCCAAATATCGGCAAGTTCAGCTTCCTCCCAGTCATCAATTTCCCTTAAAAAAGTACCCGAAAAGTCTTGTTCATATATCTTTTCGCTATATTTTGTAGTTAACAAATAATATTCAGCGCGCGGTAATTGATTAGAGTAATAAGTTCTTACTAACAAAGGCGAGTTTTCATGTTGAAAGATGAGTTCCGCCACCTTTTTACTCGCCACATTATATAAAATGAAGTGTGCAAAATCAGTAGTTTCCGTAATTTGTTCTGCAGCCTTTTGCTTCGTACTCGGAAAATAAGCGATAAAAGGTGCTTGGTACTTTCCCTCTTTGTAGTTTGCCTCCCACAAAACTTTCCCATCGCTGTCTATTTTCTTAGCAGAACCATTTTTATTTCCATTATTATATTGTTCAATGAGCAACTCTTTCCATTTAGTCAAAGTAAACCACTCCCCTACCCGCTTCCCTGCCTCCACATTTCCCACAGCTTGCAAAGAACTGTCGGCATAGCGAATGACTTGCAAATTGTTTCCCTCCCGACAATTCCCTTGAATCATTGTTTTTTCATTGTCAAAAAAGTAATGATAAGCACCCGTAGAGAAATTTTCTTTGCCATATACCTTTCCATTATGA
>JBOFDL010000086.1:0-7681 GCA_051646985.1 Bacteroidales bacterium
TCAACTTCCTCACAAACACATTTGCTACAATGTACATCGGAATAAACATAAATATGGCATTGCCACATTCAGTAAATATCCTATCATTGGAGAGGGATGTATTAATTTTGAAGATAGTAATAACTTAGCGATTTTCTCCGATATTGTAGTCCACACAGATACTATTCGAATCTACAATCTACACTTACAATCCGTCAAACTTCATAACACAGAACGCAGCGCATTGATAGATGAAACCTTTTGGTCAGAAAAACAAGAACAAAAACGAAGTACAACTCTACACGCGGTATGGCGAAAGATAAATATTGCTGCCATAAAACGAGCAACACAAGTAGAGCATCTCTCTATTCACATCAACTCTTCCCCCTACCCTGTTGTACTTTGTGGTGATTTTAATGATACGCCCATCTCCTACAGTTATCATCGCTTACGCGGAAAAATGCGAGATGGATTTCTTGATGCGGGCAATGGCATTATGTCCACCTATCAATCATTAATTCCTTCATTTCGGATTGATTATATATTTTATGACCAAAAATATAGAGCCAAAACCTATTATTGCCCCAATATCAAATACTCCGACCATTATCCACTTGTGTGCAGATTGGCGCAATTAATGTAAATACGTTAAATTTGGTTTAGTGTAATGTTTTATTGATAAAAAATATAGATTTTTGTACCTCGTTTATTTTATCACACCCAATGGCAAATACATCACGTAATAATGGACTAACTATGCGTCGATTGCGCAATTCGTACCTATCGACCATCGTTAGTATTTCACTAGTACTTTTTATGCTTGGACTTATGGGCATTCTACTTCTTAATGCAAGTCGGCTGTCTAGATATGTAAAAGAGAATATAGGCTTTGCCGTTGTATTACAAGACAATGCGAGCGATGCCGATATTGCATGGGTTCGCAAACAACTTGATGTTGCTCCGTACGTACGAGAAACAAAGTTTATCTCTAAAGATGAGGCAGCAAAAGAACTCAGTGAAATGTTGGGAGAAGATTTTGTAAGTTTCTTAGGCTACAATCCACTCCCAGTTTCTATTGAAGCCAAGTTGCGTTATCACTATGCAAATAATGATAGTATTGCAATCATTGAAAATGAATTGCGTCAATTTCAGCAAATCAAAGAAGTATCCTATCAAAAATCCTTGGTTACTCTTGTTAATGACAATATCAATAAGATAAGTGCTATTCTACTCTTATTTAGCGTATTATTATTCTCCGTATCTCTAGCCCAAATTAGCAATACGATTCGCTTATCCACTTACTCACGTCGTTTTTTAATCAAAACAATGAAACTTGTAGGTGCGACACGAGGATTTATTATTCGTCCCTTTTTAGCAAAAAGTGCCTTACATGGCGTTATTTCAGCAATCATAGCCTTACTTCTTTTAATCGGTTTATTCTCACTCGTGCGTAACGAACTTGGACGTGATATGATCCAACTTGTAAATATTGAAATAATTGGGATTCTGTTCTTTCTACTTGTCGTAATAGGCGTAGCAGTAGGCTCTATCTCTACCTATTTTGCCGTCAATCGTTACTTAGATATGAGCAATGATGAACTCTATTACTAACCATTACTATGATTAAAAATCAAAAAACAAGCACTTCTCTTGGTGCAAATACTAAGCCGAGAGTAGGTCTTCCTCTTGGAATGCACAACTATAAACTTATGTTGATAGGATTTGCAATTATCATCATTGGATTTATTTTGATGAGTGGAGGTAAAGCTGTAGAACCTAGTGAATTTACTGGGGATGCTTTATATAACTTTAGACGCATTACTTTAGCCCCTATTTTGGTAATTTTCGGATTTGGCTTTGAGTTATATGCAATTATGAAAAAGCCAAAGCAAGGCAAATAATATACGGAATGAATATATTGCAAGCCATTATTCTGGCTATTGTTGAGGGACTCACAGAGTTCTTACCTGTATCCTCGACTGGACACATGATACTTGTACAAAAATTTTTAGGTATTGAGAGTTCTCCATTTATTAAAGCCTTTACCGTAAATATTCAACTTGGTGCAATTCTTGCGGTAATTGTACTTTATACCAAGCGTTTTTTTCAGAGTTTCAATTTTTACATTAAACTTTTTGTTGCCTTTTTGCCTGCTGCATTTATCGGCTTGCTACTTGGAGACTACATTGACACTTTACTAGAAAGTGCATCTACCGTTGCCTTAATGTTGGTAGTAGGAGGAATTGCTATGCTATTTGTAGATAAATGGTTTGCTAGAATATCCGATAATCAAGATATGAATTATAAACGTGCGTTTCAGATTGGTCTTGCACAATGTGTAGCGATGATACCTGGTATTTCACGTTCAGCAGCGTCTATTATAGGCGGTATGGCATCTGGACTAAATCGCAAAGCAGCAGCGGAATTTTCTTTTTTTTTAGCAGTTCCTACGATGTTTGCAGCTTCAGGCTACAAATTACTAAAAGATTACAAAGTCCTTTTTTCTCCCGAACAAATTGGGGATAATCTTATACTATTAGGAATTGGGAATATAGTAGCCTTTATGGTTGGCGTACTTGCTATCCGTTTCTTTATCAATATACTGACTCGCTACGGCTTCAAAGCTTTTGGGTGGTATAGAATTATAATAGGAAGCGTCATTTTAATCTTACTCTTCTTGGGTATAGATTTATCAATTCTTTAGAATTGATAAATTCATATACAAAATAATTATCAGATAGAAGATTCTCTTGATTTACCAAATCAATAAAGAAGTATCAAAAAATTTTTGACTTAATTTCAAACTAAGTATGACGGACTTTGAGAAATTATTATCACCCTATTTGCAGACTATTGCTTACAAGGTGATAAATGAACAGCGTATTGACGAACAAGACGCCTTACTTTTATTTCAAAATGCCTCTTTGCCAGAATTGGGAATCCTTGCAAATATTATTCGCACTCGCTTTAATGGGAAGAATGTTTTTTTTAATCGCAATATTCATTTAGAACCAACAAATATTTGTGTAAATCGCTGTAAATTTTGCTCGTATCGACGAGAGGAAGGGGAAAGTGGTAGTTGGGATTGGTCGCTTGAAGAGGCTCTTAAGCAATTAGAATTAGTAAATGAGGAGGAATTCAACGAAATACATATTGTAGGAGGAGTTCATCCCAATAAAGACTTTTCATATTATCAAAATTTGATAAGTGAGGTGCGCAAGCGTTTCTCAAGCGTACACATCAAAGCATTTACTGCGGAAGAATTGTGTAAAATGTCCGAGCAAAACAATACTTCAGTTTTCGAGGTATTAAAGAGTTTGCAAAAACTTGGATTAAATTCTATACCTGGCGGCGGAGCTGAAATATTAAATGATGATCTACGCAAAGAGATTTGTGCTGAAAAAATCAATAGTGAACAATGGCTAGAGGTTCATAGAATTGCTCATGAAATGGGAATATCCTCTAATGCAACCATGCTTTATGGACATATTGAAAATTATACACATAGGGTTGAGCATTTATCAAAATTAAGACGTTTGCAAGATGCAACAAAAGGATTTAATGCCTTTATTCCTCTCAAATTTCGTAATAAAAACAATTCACTATCTCACTTAAGTGAACTTCCAGCAATAGAAGATTTGCGAAACATGGCAATATGCCGTATTTTTTTAGATAATATTCCACATCTAAAAGCCTATTGGGTAATGCTAGGAAAAGAGTTAGCACAACTTGCATTATCCTTTGGAGCAGATGATATTGATGGAACAATTGGAGACAGCACTAAAATTTATGCTTTAGCAGGTGTTCAAGATAAAAATCCGAAAATGTCTGAAGAAGAACTCTGCAATATGGTGCAACAAGCAGGATTTACACCAATAGAACGTGATTCTTTATATCAAGTAATAAAGTCCTACTAAATATTTATAATAAGTTTGCTTTGGTTATTGGGTCAATCGAATAAAGACGCAAGTTTTCTCTTATTTTATACATAGGCAAATTTATTGTTGATTACAATTTTATACAGCGCACCGAAGAAAAAACATATGATGCTTCCCATGCATCATTATTACCCACATGTCTATTAACTGTTGCTTTGTCATATTCAAACATTCTATAAATTAAAATATTACGACTTCCTCCTCCTCCTCCAGTGAAAGTAATAAAATTCGCAAACTGTCCACGCCCTCTCGCAACTTGCCCCGTTGTATTAGAGGATGTTCCATTATTAAAAACAGCACCTGCAGGAATAACAGAGAAGCCGTAATAGTCAATCCCTGAATTCGCCTCTCTAGCATACATCCAACGTGAAAAAGTTGTACGAATAGCATTTGCCTCTCCAAGAGCGACTCCATTAGTAAATATACCATAATTTGTATTCGTATTACTAGAAAAATTATCACAATTATGGGTTCTCGCAGGACAAGTAGCTGCCGCTTTCAGTCTGACTCCTGCTCGCTTACCAATACGTTGATGGATACGACTAGTAGTACTTCCTCCTGTCATATTATTAAAAGGAGTCACAATATTATTTATCGCATTTGCAGCAGGAGAAATCGAAGCAGCATTCTCTATGCTTACAACTCCAGTATTAGTTAAAGTATTAATGTCTGATCTAAAGTGTCCACAAGTATCTCCTAAAATAATCTCACCTGATTTAGCCGTAATAGGCGTTTCACAGCCATCTACAGCATTAAGCATTACGCCCCAATGTTGATCTGATGGAATACTCCATCCCTTAGGGCAAACACCACGAGTTGTAGATGCTGGGATAGCATTCGAAATAGACGGATTGTTCGTTGAAACTCCGTTACCATCTAGGGCTCTTATGGTATGAACTCCATATAGAGCCCCATAGACCTCACAAGACCATGAGCCTCCAGGATGATGAGCAACTTCATCTGCTAGATTAGTACCATTAGTCGTTGTAATATTTCCTTCTCCATTCAAATACTGCATTGTTGGGTCAACAGAAGCTCCGTCATGTTGAGGGCAAAAGAAGTAACCTATCGTAGAACTCAAGGCAAGTGGACCTGTCCCTACGGACTTGTAAAGGTCAGAGCCAGGCAAAAAATTCTGAGAAGAACGTAATCCTTTTTGATAATTCAAGTTTTTTGCAAACCACCAATGATTTTGTTCTGAAACTGTAGAAGCCCCTATATTATGAGGCATCTGTACAATACGGTAAATGCGACAGTCCCGAGGATCTCGAATATATCCCTCCCAATTTTTTGCTCCACCCCTACGTTTTTTACAATATATTAAATCTGTATCCGTTTTTGGATAAGGGCAAAGAGGATCTATATCCGTAAAGGGATTTATTAGAATATCAGAATGCCCTACCCCACACCAACGACAACGAATAGGAGGATATTTAACTTCAAGGATAATCGAAATAGAATCTTCAGGAGTTAACTCCAATGCCTCACCAACTAAAGAAAATAATAAGCCATAGCCAGGTAGACCCTTTTCGGTTGACACTGCTAATGCAGAAAACGTTTCTGAACCATTTGTATAAGTGTGGTCAATTACGGCGCCAGTAGGGTCTGAATGAAAACCTATCAGGTTAATTACATCATAACCATTTGTCCCTACAGGAACATATTGTCCTAAGGCTGCATCTTTTTTTTGCAAACGAAATAGAATTGTATCAACCTTGTTTAGCAAACAAGTATCTCCTCCTGCTGGAGCATAACGCATCCAAACGTAGATTTTATTTTCAATAGAGTCAAAATTAGTAGTAATTATTTCAGAGGTAGAGATTTTTTCTTGAGCTTTTAGAAATGGAGCAAAAAATACACAAACAAATAAGAATACAATACTTAAAATATTCAAGGACAAATACAATTTATTTTTCATAATAAAAAAAACGAGTTAAATCCAACCATACAATAAATGACTGCAAAGGTAATTATATTGTGTGAAACAAAAAAGATATTATAACTGACAACCTGAAAACTACTAAAAAAGCGCAAGAGCGATTAATCAATCTCTTGCGCTTGTAAGTCTATTATTATAGACAACTTTTACTTTTCTACAACTTTATACAGCGTACTGAAACAGGATGTACATATTGCCATCCAAGAAGAGGATAATACCTTGAGCCGTTTGCTCTATCGTATTCAAATATTCGAGATACTGCTCCTGGATTTTGAGGTGCATCTTGATAACTCCCTGTTGTATGATAAGATGCCGTTGCAAATATTGCCATTTGACCACGACCTAATGCTTTTCGACCCTGAGTCCTATCTGCTCCGGTAGAATAGTCTCTATCTACAGTGGCAATCATTCCTGCCGGTAAAATTGAAAAGCCATAATAATCATTTCCAGAGTTTTCCGTTTCAGCATACATCCAACGTGTATAAGAAGTGCGGATAGCATTCTCCTTTCCCAATGCAATACCATTAGTATATATACCATAGATCGTATTTACATTATCTGCATAATTATCACAGGATCTTGTTCCTGGAGGACAGGTTGGAGCCGATTTTAACCGAATGCCAGTATTTTTACCTAAACGCTGCCACAAAACGCCTCTAGTAGAAGGATTAGGCCCTCTAGTACCTGTTAAAAGACTATTCAATACAGAAGCCTCAACATTTAATGTATTAAGTGTAGGAATAACCGAGGCTCCTGGCACATTGGTATTGGTGGGACTTTCTGCGGTATATACATCCGATCTAAAATTTCCACAAGTATCTCCCACAGTAGCATCACCTGTTTTTGCAACAGCTGGATTTCTACAGCCATCAACAGCATTAAGCATAACACCCCAATGTGGGTCGGATGGTATACTCCAACCAACGGGACAAACGCCACGATAAGTAGAAGTCGGAATGGTAGAATTAAGTAAAATTTTTGGACTCAAATTACCAACACCATCACTTCTCGAAAAAGTACCATGTCCTCCATACAGAGCTCCATACATCTCGCAATTCCAAGGACCTCCAGGATGCTCTGTCACAACATCTGCAGTATAAGGAGCCCTATCTATGGTCTGAGTGCCCTCACCTTCTCGTTGTCCTAAATCACTAGAGCCCTCGAGCCCTGTATTTTGCGGACAAAAAACATAGCCAATAGATGGTGTAAGTAGTGCGTTATTGTGAATTTCAGTAGTTGCTGCAGAGCCAACACCAGACGAAATAAAAGGAGCTCCCGCAGGCAAGAAGTTTTGCGTGGTGTACATTCCCTTTTGGTAATTTAGGTTGCGGGCAAACCACCATTTATTTTTTTCTTTAGGATCTGAAGAGGCTGTATTAAATGGCATGTGTACAATGCGGTAAATACGGCAATCGCGTGGGTCGCGAATGTAACCTTCCCAGTTTCTTGCACCACCTTTTCGTTTTTGACAGTAAAGCAGGTCTTTATCCTTCTTTGGATAAGGACAAAGTGTGTCAATATCAGTCAAAGGATTTATCATAATGTCTGAGTGGCCTACTCCACACCAACGGCAACGTATGGCGGGCAACTTTGTTTCTAAGGTTATTTTAACGGAGTCAGTTTCTTGAATATCTAAGCCTGCGCCTTTAAGAGCAAATATCAAGCCATAGCCGGGTAAACCTTCCTCGGTAGTTACCGCAAGGGCTGGAAAAGTTTCTCCGCCTTTGCTATAACGAGGGTCAATTACTGCCCCTGAACTATCTGAACGAAAGTATGTAAGGCTGATTACCTCGTAACCTTCTTTGGCTCCTACGGGAACATACGC
>JBOFDL010000087.1:0-1788 GCA_051646985.1 Bacteroidales bacterium
CGAACCAGGCATTTACCGTAATGGCGAGTACGGCATTCGTCTTGAAAACCTAATACTTACTGTAAAGGATGGAGAAAGCGACTTTGGAGAATTCCTATCCTTTGAGACTCTAACTCTATGCCCATTTGATTTGACTGCAATCGACACAAGTCTGCTCTCAACTAGTGACATTTCACAAATCAACGTTTATCATGCTGAGGTATATGAAAAATTATCTCCCTTATTATCTAAAGAAGAAAAAGATTTTTTACAGCAAAAAACTCGAAAAATAGAATAGCCTCAAATAGTATTTGACGCAAATACTAACCGGTTTATTTATCATTTATTTATAATAATGACTGCAAAATAAATTATAATATGAAAATTTGGAAAGAAAATTAAATTTTTCTTATTGAAATAGAACCAAATGGCGCATAACATGCAAACAATCAAACTAGTCTAGTAAAGTAGTATCCAAAAGTATCAGAATGAAGATAAAAGACTGTGTCAATTGAAACGATCGATAAAATACATAGAAAGCAGCCTGCATAAAACTGTACGTTTACAATAGATATAAATAGGCTAAAGAAATAGAGGAATTGATAGAACACATAAAACAATTCGCACACATATTTGGGCTCAAAATATTAGAAAAAATAAGTTCCGTTTTATATTGAGAGTCCTCATAGAAGGTCTGCCAACTACTGATGTTTTTGTCATTAAAAAACTACCAAAGTAGCAAAAATGAAAAATCCAATGGTTCCAAATTTCATAGCATATAGAAAAAACTTATAAATGAAGATCCCTTCTTAATAAAGGAGACTATTTTTCCTGCTACTGCTATCGTAATGGAAAAAACAATAAAAAAGTAGCATAGATAGTTTGGCATGAGATAAACAAAGTTATCCTCCTCTTTCTCCAGCACATCCGCTCCATAAAATGATTATAAATATATCAAGACTCTACTGTTTTACAAACTCCCTTGCATTACCTTAATTTTTGCATAAGCATTATTTATTCGGTTAAGAGAAATCTGCTTTTTCTGCACCAAATTATAAATGACCTCAATTGCTTTTGGAACAATTTGTTCATCATAGATTTTTCCGTTATTGCTAAGTATTAGTATATCGACTCCTGCATTTATAGCCTTTTCTAAGGCTAATTCTAAGGAGTAATTATCAACAATCGCACCCATAGCCATATCATCTGTAATGACTAAACCATTATACCCAAACTGCTTGCGTATCACACCATCAATCATTTTATGTGACAGCGTGGCTGGATACTTAGCGTCTAAACCTTTATTAAATACGTGCGACACCATTACCATATCACAATGCCCCGAGGCAATAAGTTTTTTATAAGGCATTAACTCTTTTTCCGTCCAAGTTTCACTTACATCAGTAAATCCCAAATGCGAGTCTGTAGTGCTACTCCCATGTCCAGGAAAATGTTTTAGAGAAGTGTATATCCCAAACTTCCGATGCTCTTCAACCCAAACACGGGAATGCTTTACTATCACATCAGAATTTGCAGAAAAACTGCGTTCTACCTTTCCAATAATAGGGCAATTAGGATTTATATTAAGGTCAACACAAGGTACAAAGTTGAGATTAAATCCTAACTTCTTTAGTTGTTGTGCCGTTTTGCGAGCATATAAGCGAGTTGAGTCTATATTATTTAACTGACCTAAATATTGCGCTGACACCGTGCGAGAAAAACCTGTCGCTTGTTTCAAGCGATCTACTTTTCCTCCCTCTTGGTCTATCGAGACAATGAATTTTCCTTTCGATAAAACCTGTAAATCAG
>JBOFDL010000088.1:0-4622 GCA_051646985.1 Bacteroidales bacterium
TTATAGGCCGTCAAAATCTTGCGACCATATCGAATTTTACAACCATACTTTCTTGCTAATTCACTTGCCCAATATTTTCCTTCTCCTCGTACAGAAAGCGTACTATTCCAAGCATAACGTCCCCATGCCTTGTACCATATCCAATCTCTATCAATTTGACGAAGGCGAGGCGAAGTATTATCTGCGGTATAGGGCCAATCCCAGTATGAGGCTTGTGAATATAAATGTAAGCCCTTGGCACAATGTACTTGATTCATTGCGAGTACTGATTTACGAATAAATTCTGGAGCTCCGTATCGAAATGGCTCAAGATTAGACATAATTTGCACATTATCAATGTGTGCGGGGCCAAGATCGCTAAGATCTTGATGTATTTGCGCCCATACTCCAAGTGGTTGATAGGTGGTAAGTGCTTCGCCATTGTATGGAATCATCGTGTATAAATTTTTATACATTGGTAGCGAAGCTCCTACTACATTTTTTGCATCAATATTTTGAGCTCGAATGATAATTGGAGGTTCCTCTACTTTTCCTGATGTCATTAAAGCCTCCTTTACGCTAGGTATAATAGTCTTGACAAACCACTCCACTTCATTTTCTTTTCGCATAGCATCTCCAAGAGTTACTAGCAAGCCCACATTAGGATATTTTGTAATAAAGGCCACTATTGACTTGCGGGTATAGTCTGCCACGAGAGGCATTTCTGCGAGCGATGGATTTTGTGTAGAAATTCTATGCTTTTGCGCAAACGATCTTGGCACAATGATATTATAAAACTCTTGAATGATACAAATTCCTCGTTTATCGGCTTCTTGTGTAAGGAATTCAAACATTTCCTCATTTTTTTTCAAATCATCCTCACTAACCTCAAGGGCATAGGGATAATCTTTTAATTTGACTAAAGATGAAAATGGATGTCCATTCCACAAATACAGCATATTCATCTTATTATTGACCAACATATCAAGATAGTCAATCCACATTTGCTTATCGTAGAACCAAGGAAAATTTTCAGTGGTATAGGGATACTCATAAACTGCCCGACTTGGCAAATATGCAGATTTTTGCATCCCAACACAAGCTCCTCGAAATAACATTTCTGGAGCATCTGAGAAATTCAACCATTTAGGAAGTTTGCCTTTTTCTCGTATTATATTCGCAAGGTCAATACAGCCATAAAGCACCCCTGAAGGGTCTGTGCCTGTAATGAGCATTGTGTTTTTTTTGCTTTTAACGACAAAACCTTCTTGTTTGGGATGTTTATCTATAACAATTGCATTTTGGGATGAATGCATTTGTATCAAATCTTCTTTGAGGAGTCCCAGAACAATTACCGATTGACCTTCAGTATTTGCATTCTTATTTACGAATGCCGCCTTGTAACCTTGCTCTTTAAGGGCATTTAATAGTCTATTTGCGCCAAATTTAATGCGTACAGAAACAGAGTCTTCAGTAATAATAGCAATAGATTCTTGTTTATTACTATCACACGCTATACAGTATAAGGCTAGAGTTAGTATGTAAAAAATGTGCTTCATTCAGTTAGTTCATTTTGAGGCAGCTACAAAATTATCCTTTGCAGAGTCCTCAAAAAAAGCGGTGCAAGGTAGTAGTTTTTTCGTTAAAAAACAAAGCAAATTCCCCTTGTTCGGGACTTCAATTTTAGGCAGTATAAATTCCCGTAAAAACACAAATGTCTGTTCTTAATTTTGGATTTACATTATTATAAACATGTTTTTCTTTTTCGACAAGCATTTTAATTCAGAGATTTTTACATGGATTTTCTCAAAAATGCACTCTCTGCATTATCATTGTATCTAAAAGCGATGTGATTCGTTCGGCATTTTGACTTATTTTTTAAGACAACGTACCGATAAGTTTAGTTCAGAGTGGGCTGCTTGTCTATAATTTCCCGCAAAGCCTGCAGAAATGTTATTATAGTTATTTGTAACATAAATAATTGAAGCTCCTAGTCCCCCAGTACCTGTAGGGCCTGTAGCGGTTGACATTGCTGTATTAACTAACCCAAACCATGCGTTTAATCCTCTAAACACATACGCCGCAGTATTTGCATAACCTGTTGGTAAAATAGAAAATCCATATCTATCAATACCCGCATTCTCTTGACCAAAATACGGCCAGATTGCCTCTGTATCTGAACTTAGTAGTCGAGTTGTATCTGGATATTGAAAACTCGGGTCTCCTCCTGCAAAAGCAACTTTTTGTCCTGTTATTTTTACGGCAGGAGCTGTTGTTGTAATGCGTAAATCTCTAAATAAACACGAATAGACAATATTATTATTCGTTGTTGTATTTTGATGCATACACGGAGAGTTTTTAATAGTGGCTTCTACTTCAGGGGAATTACTCCCATCGGTAGGGCATCCACTACCACACTTATACTCTACAAGATTTGCCATACGTCCCCAATCTCCTCGAGATGGAACGACCCAACCTTCTGGACATACACCGCGATGTGTACTGGTTGCCATATTTTCGTACCCTGGTAGGTCTTTGGGGCGACTTAAATCATTGATGTCTTTTGCAAATCCGTCTAAGGTTGGAATAACTCGTTGTGGATACAGCACTCCATACACATCACATGCTGCTTTGGGAGATGAATAATCTCCATAAAATTGGGTTCCTTCAGTCCCGATATAAACTCCACTCGCTGGAAGTGTTGGGCCGCCTGGACAATAAAAACTGCGAAGGCGTTCCGAAGAGCCTCCATCTGTCCAAGTGGTTGCTTTTGTATGCCAAATCAATCTTTTGGCGGCAGTTCCTTGATAGTTCAGGTTTTGAGCAAACCACCAACGATTGTCGGGCATACGAACCGTGCGATAAAATTTACAATCTCGCTTATCCAATATCCATGCCTCCCAGTTTCCTTCTCGGCTATCACGTTTGTAACAGGCTTGAAAATCTGTGCCTATATCTGGACATCCTTTTTCTACATCTAACGTAGGGTCAAATGTGCGGTCAGAGCCGTGTACGCCACAGCCGCGACATACGGTGGGAAATAATTCTGCATCTATTGTTACTTGTACACTGTCTGTTGTTTGCACATCGTCTGGCAACTTAAAGGCAAGATGATAGGAGGAGATTTTCATGTCATATATGAGGGTATCTCCATTGCGAAGTTTGGCGGCAGGGTCTGCATTAAAAGCCGCAGGATTGCAAGTCAAAACTCCGGGACCTCCATCATTTTCGCTTTGATTATATTCGCATTGTTCTGTAATTGTTCTTCCGGCTCGCAAGGCAGGGGTACTAATAACCGTCATAGGTTGATAGCCTAATGCGTTTTCATTATGTTTAAGACGAAAGCGCAAGGAGTAATTCAAACAGTTTCCTGCCACAGTAAGTGGAATACTGGCTACTTCTACAAGTAGTAGTTTATTGACAAGGTCGGTATTGGTTGCTAGGATTGTTGTATGAAAGGGCATTCTCAAATCTGTCTGTCCAAATGTGCTGCCTGTGAATGAAAGAACGCTCAATAATAGAGGAAATAGTGGTTTTAAATTCATTAGATATTTATAGTGTTGTAAATTATTTTTCACAAAAAAAAACTATGTTCTGAAAATATAATGCTGTAATAAGAAACGCACATCGCAGATTAAATACTTCTTGCTCTTTTAACTGAGAGTATCATCTCCTCACAACTATTTTTTTATGCAACGAACAGAGGCATTATAGGATGCTGAACTATTAAGACTTCGACATCCTGAAAAACCTGCAGAAACAGCATTGTATGTTGCGTAATCATATACCATATCGGCAATTGCCCCTGATCCCGTAGTAGCAGAAGAGGTATTGGCCGTTGCAAACATATAGGCCATGCCTCGATTTGCATAACTTGAAACCGTAGAGTAACCTGCGGGTAATATCGCAAAGCCATATCTATCTGCGCCTGCATTATCGTATCCAAAGTATGACCAAACCGCCTCCGTATTCGAACTAACTAAGCGAGTCGTATCGGGATAACCATAAGACACTCCTGTGGTAACTACTTTCTGCCCTCTAAGTTCTACTGCTGGGGCAAGGCTAGTACCTCTAAGCTCTTGCATAAGACAAGTATAAACAGGTCTTGCAATGCTCAAATGCATACACGGTGAGTTATCTGGTGTTGCTCCTGTTACAAGCGTATTGCTTCCATCAGGGGGACAAGCACTTCCACATTTATATTCTACGATATTGTATAATCGCCCAAAATCTCCCCACGAGGGAAGATTCCAGCCTTCGGGACAAATTCCTCGATGAGTACTAGTTGCTGTATTTTGAGTTCCTGGAAGATTTGTTGGACGGCTTCCTGCAGTTGTACTTAATGCGTAGCCATCCATCGTAGCCGCCACTCGAAGAGGATATAAAGCCCCATAAGTTTCACAAGCTATTTTGGGGGCAGAGGTTGCGTGAAATACGCTAGAGGTGCTTCCTATCAAGACTCCACTTGCTGGAATATCTGCGCCCCCGGGACAATAGTAACTAATAAATCGTTCAGCACTATTTGAGCCTGAGATAGAAGCCCAAGTCGTAGTACTTTCTTGCCAATGCAAAGGTTTGCTTGCCGTACCTTGATAGTTCAAATTTTGTGCCAACCACCAACGATTGTCGGGCATACGAACCGT
>JBOFDL010000089.1:0-21205 GCA_051646985.1 Bacteroidales bacterium
TGTAATTGCTAAAACAGTAAGTGTATTAGCAACTCCTGGTATGTTTGCGAATTGTCCCTCTTTGGAAAAAATTACAATGCCTATGCCCAACTTGAGTAGTGGTAATATGGGAGATGTTTTAGCGGGATTGCAGGCAGGCTCAATAGATTTGACATTTAATAATGATCCTCAAGAAGTGGCTTCATTTGGTGGAGGAGATGGAGGTGAGTCATTAAAAAAACTTACGATGCCAGCCTCTGTACGCCGATGCGCTCCAGGTATTTTTAGCACAGCGGTTAATTTAGAAGAATTAATTATGCAAGGAACTACACCGCCTACAGTTGATGCGCAAGCATTTTCTGGACTGACGAATCCCGAGTTAAAAATTTATGTTCCTAAAGGGAGTCTTCTTACTTATCAAGAGCATGAGGAAAAAGAGATTGAAGGGTGTGAAACAGACTGTTTTATGGTCGGCTGGTATAATCTAAAAGATAAATTTTTAGAATATTAAGATACTTCATTTTATAGAAAAAAAGGTGGCGTTTATGCCACCTTTTTTCTGTCATTTTGGAGAGACCTAAAACTTATTAACAATTCCATCAATTTACAGCAATGCTTTTGGAATGTATGAGTTGAATGTATTATCTTCGTCAACTATTTATAAAATATTCATTTACTATGGCAAAAAAGGAAGATATAAAACTAGATAATGATAAACTCAAAGCCCTTAGAGTCACGCTTGATAAATTAGATAAAGATTTTGGAAAAGGCTCTATAATGATGTTAGGAGATAAACAGATAGAAACAGTTCCTGTAATTTCATCAGGCTCTATTGGCTTGGATTTGGCCTTGGGCATTGGAGGGTATCCTCGAGGCAGAGTTATTGAAATTTATGGGCCAGAATCTTCTGGAAAAACAACCCTTGCAATACATGCTATCGCTGAAGCACAAAAACAAGGGGGAATTGCGGCAATCATTGATGCAGAGCACGCTTTTGACCGCACTTATGCAGAACAATTAGGCGTTGATATTAATCATCTCTTGATTTCACAACCAGATAGCGGAGAAGATGCTCTTGAAATTGCAGACCAACTTATTCGCTCAAGTGCTGTTGATATTGTTGTTGTTGACTCTGTCGCTGCACTTACTCCTAAGGCTGAAATTGAGGGAGATATGGGAGAAAATAAAGTGGGATTACATGCTCGCTTAATGTCGCAAGCATTACGTAAACTTACCGGAACGATTAGTAAAACCAACACAACTTGTATTTTTATTAATCAATTACGCGAGAAAATAGGCGTAATGTTTGGCAATCCAGAAACTACTACAGGTGGAAATGCTCTTAAATTTTATGCCTCTATTCGCCTAGATATTCGTAAAGTTACAACCAATAGAGACGGGGATGAAGCAATTAGTAATCACGTGCGAGTGAAGGTTGTGAAAAATAAGATGGCGCCTCCATTTCGAAAAGCAGAATTTGACCTTGTATTTGGTCAAGGCATATCAAAAATTGGAGAAATTATTGATCTTGGAGTAGAACTCAATATTGTTAAAAAAAGTGGTTCTTGGTTTAGTTATGGTGAAACAAAATTGGGACAGGGGCGTGATACCGTTGCTAAACTTTTTGCAGATAATCCAGAACTTGCAGGAGAAATTGAGTTGAAAGTGCGTGAGGAATTGTCAAAAAAAGAAGATTAAATAAACTTATTTTTATATTTTGAATTTAATGAAAGGATTTATTGTAATTATTACAACGATTTTACTAATTGCTTGTGATACTAATTTATTTAATGCAGTGAGTAATCATGGAGAACGACATCAGTTAACTCAAGAAGAAAAAGCTTCGGGTTTGTTGACACCGTCCATTATGTGGAAATTTGAGCAAGTCGGAGAACCTAAATTATCTCCTGATGGTAAAAATATTGTTTATTCTTCTAGGAAATATTTGCTGAGTGAGAATAAAAGTCTCTCAAGTATTTATATGATTGCCTCTATGGGAGAACGGCAAGTAAAAAGATTAACAATTGCAATGGATGCAACTGACCCAGTTTGGAGTGCTGAGGGTCTGCTTGTATATTTTTTATCCAATAAGAGTGGAAGTAAGCAAATTTGGGCTGTAAATCCATTTTTGGAAGACCCAAAACCTTTTCAGGTGAGTGATATTGCTGGCGGAATTATATCTTTTTTGTTTTCTCCTAAAGGAGATAAAGTTCTTTATACAAAGCAAGTACAGATAGATAAATCTACGGAACAACTTTATCCAGAATATACGAAAGCAAAAGTTCGAATTATTGAGGATTTAATGTATCGACATTGGGATACATGGAAAGACGGTAAGTATAGTCATATATTTGTAGCAGGATATGCATTTGACCGATTAAGCGGCGAGAGGGATATAAATGAAGGAGAGGCTTGGGATAGCCCTATTGCTCCGGACTTTGATATACGTGATATTTGTTGGGATAAAAATGCCGAAAATATTTATTATACGAGCAAGAAAATGAGTGGGAGAGAGGCTGCCATAAGTACGAATTCAAGCATTTATCGTTATAATTTGCAGAGTCGTCAAACTGAAAACCTTACGGAGCCCAACAAAGGCTATGATCGTAGGCCGACAATATCTCCTAATGGACAGAAAATGGCATGGTTGAGTATGTCAACTCCTGGATGTGAAAGCGACCAAGCCTATATTCTTGTAATGGATTTAACGACAAATAAAATTGAAAACATTACTTTTAATTTTGCTGAAAGTGCAAGAAGTATTTGCTGGGGAAGTGATACCTCGATTTATTTTATTAGTGGAATTAATGCTACTTATCAGGTTTTTGAAGCTGTTTTGAAAATGCCTATTAGAATAGAGCAAAAGACATCGGGAGAGCATGATTTTACAGATATTTCCGCAAAAGGGAATAATATTATTGGACGCTGTATGAGTATGAATTATGCACCGGAATTGTTTCGGGTTGATATGAGTACATCGTCTATTTCACAAATCACAACCACTAATAGTCACTTATATTCAAGCCTTCGATTTGGAAAAGTTGAACAACGTTGGATTCGCACTACGGATGGGAAACAAATGTTAACCTGGGTTGTTTATCCTCCAAATTTTGATGCTGAGAAAAAATATCCTGCGTTGCTTTACTGTCAAGGAGGGCCTCAGCAAGCCGTCAGTCAGTTTTGGAGTTGGCGATGGAATTTGCAACTTATGGCCGCACAAGGCTATATTGTGATTGCGCCTAATAGAAGAGGCGTGCCTACATTTGGAAAACAATGGTGTGCTCAAATTTCTGGAGATTATGCAGGACAAAATATTCGTGATTATTATTCTGCTATTGATGCACTCAAATTAGAGCCTTATATAGATGAGAATAAATTAGGAGCATTAGGAGCAAGTTACGGAGGGTATTCTGTCTACTACTTAGCAGGAACTCATAATAAAAGATTTAAAGCCTTTGCTGCACATAATGGAATGTTTAATATGCAAAGTATGTATGGTACTACAGAAGAAATGTTTTTTGTTAATCATGATTTTGGCGGAGCATATTGGAATTATAACTCTTATGTGGCACAAAATACTTATGCGAAATCTCCACATAATTTAGTTCATCGTTGGAATACTCCAATTTTAATCAGTGTGGGAGAGCATGATTATCGAGTGCCTTATACTGAAGGAATGCAAGCATTTAATGCTGCACAATTGCAACAAATACCTAGTAAATTTCTTTTTTTTCCTGAAGAAACTCACTTTATTGCACAACCTCAAAATGCAGTAGTTTGGCATACAGAACTCTTTAATTGGTTCAATACTTATTTGCAAAAATAAGAGCAATGATTTGTGCTGTATATTTTTTTTACTACCTTTGTGTCCGGAAATGCGGATATGGCGTAATTGGTAGCCGCGCCAGACTTAGGATCTGGTGCCGAGAGGCGTGGGGGTTCGAGTCCCTTTATCCGCACAAAGGAAGGTCTTTTTCGAAAGACCTTTTTTTGTATAACAATTATAGTTCTTAGAAACAATAAGAGTTTTAGCATTAAGGGAAAATCTATTTAAAAATGTTTTATTACCAATAATATTATGGAAACTCAAAATCCTAGCAATGAAATTAGTATTGAACTTAATGAAGATGTAGCACGTGGCACATACTCAAATCTTGCAATTATTACGCACTCTTCATCTGAATTTATTGTAGATTTTGTATGTATGTTGCCTGCAGTGCCAAAAGCTCCTGTGGTAAGCCGTATTATTCTTACCCCTGAACATGCAAAACGGCTTATGAATGCCTTGCAAGATAATTTAATGAAGTACGAAGCTGCGCATGGCACTATTAAGGTTGATGCAGGAGGAACAGCAATGCCGACAATTCCAATGAATTTTGGAGGAAATACACCACAGGCATAAGAACTTTAGATTTTGTAAAAAAGTGTTGAGGGATTTTTGAGAAATTCCCTTAAAAAAATATTTAGTTTTCAAGATAATAGTATCTGCAAATCCTTATGGAAATTAAAGACCTTGAAAAACTAGCGAGTAAGTCAGAACCTCAATTTAAAGCGTTTTTTAAGCAAAATAAAAAGCGAATTGAAAAAATGGATGCACTTGTACATGAGTTGCATCAGTTAGAGTTCGAGCATACGAATTGTTTGGAATGTGCAGCCTGCTGTAAAATGCTAGGTCCTGCTATTTACGACAAAGATATTGAACGTATTGCAAAAGCACTTCGACTTAAGCCTTCGAAAGTCGTAGAGCAATATTTGATGAAAGATGAAGATGGAGATTACATTTTTCATGCGAAACCTTGTCCATTTTTATTGGCAGATAATGCTTGTTGCATATATGAATATCGTCCTAAAGCCTGTCGAGAGTATCCTCATACAGATCGAAAGAAATTTTCGAAAATCTATACTTTGACAATTAAAAATTCCTACACCTGCCCTATTGCTTACAATGTCTTGAAAAACTTGATGCGACATTGATTTTATTTCATTTTCACTTCCTTTTCAATGGACGTTCCCAATATACCATTAGCTGAAAGATTACGCCCGTCACTTATTAATGATTATGTGGGGCAGCAACATTTATTGGGGCTTAATGCTCCTTTGCGCAGAATGTTAGATAGTAATCATTTAGTTTCTTTTATTTTGTGGGGGCCACCAGGAGTTGGTAAAACTTCTTTGGCTCAACTTATTGCACATCAACAACAGCGAAAGTTCTATACGCTAAGTGCAGTGAATGCTGGCGTAAAAGATGTGCGAGAGGTGATTGATAGTGCACGAAGGCAGCATTTTTTTAATACTCCTAATCCAATTTTATTTATTGATGAAATTCATCGTTTTTCAAAGTCGCAACAAGATTCGCTATTAGGAGCTGTAGAGCAAGGAACATTTATCTTGATTGGGGCTACTACCGAAAATCCTTCGTTTGAAATTATTACTCCGTTATTATCACGTTGTCAAGTTTATGTACTTAAATCCTTAGAAAAAGAAGAACTGTCTTTACTTTTGCAACGAGCAATTACAGTGGACACTTATCTTAAAACGCTTGCGATTGAAATTATAGAAACAGATGCATTATTTCGATTTTCTGGAGGTGATGCTCGAAAACTGCTAAATATACTAGAATTGCTTGTTAGTGCGAATGTAGAACCATGTTTACATATTACGAACGAACTTGTAATAAATTGCTTGCAAGAAAATCTTGCTGCTTATGATAAAAAAGGGGAGTTACATTATGATATAACCTCTGCTTTTATAAAGAGTATGCGCGGCAGTGACCCTAATGCTTCTGTAT
This sequence comes from Bacteroidales bacterium, assembly GCA_051646985.1. Taxonomy (GTDB): domain Bacteria; phylum Bacteroidota; class Bacteroidia; order Bacteroidales; family UBA932; genus JAITMY01. The sequence continues at coordinate 5,768 of JBOFDL010000089.1, forward strand.
ATTGGCTTGCTCGTATGATTGCTGGAGGAGAAGACCCTTTATTTATTGCACGACGTATGCTTATTTTAGCATCTGAAGATATTGGATTAGCAAATCCTAATGCTTTGTTGATGGCGCAAACATGCTTTGAGTCGATTAAAATTATAGGTATGCCAGAAGGGAGAATTATTCTTTCGCAATGTGCTGTATATTTGGCAACTAGCCCGAAAAGCAATAGTACTTATAGGGCAATTAATGATGCATTGAGCGAGGTTGAGAACTCTGGAAATCTACCTGTTCCACTTCATTTGCGCAATGCGCCAACAAAATTGATGAAGCAACTTGATTACGGCAAAAACTACAAATATGCTCACGACTACGAACAAAATTTTGTTGCTCAAGAATTTATGCCAGATAATTTGCGTCAACATACATTTTTTAAACCTGCTAATAATCCAAAAGAGATAGAACTTAAAAAGCAACTATCTCAACAATGGAAAACTAAATATAAATATTAAGAAATAGAATCACGGAGCGCCTATGCAATATCTTGGTAATTGGGAATTGCTGCTAGAAATGAAATTTGCTTGTTGGAAAAATTGACGGAACAGCAAAAACTTTGAACCCCATTGGTAATAGCTAAATAGGGAACTTGCATACAAAGGTTATAACGTGCAATTTGCTCAAATGTATCATTTGATAAATGTATATGAGGAGCCTTACACTCTATAAGTAATACAAATTTACCCGCTTTATTACATACCGCTATATCACATCTATGGATGCATTCTTGTATTTTTACACTGTGTTCTATTAGCAATAATGTAGGAGGGTAGCCCTTTTGGGTGATTAGAAAGTGAATAAACTCTTGTCTAACGAGTTCTTCTGGGGTGAGAGTAACATACTTTTTGCGAATCGCATCAAAAATTTCATGTCGTCCATTTGATTTCTTTTTTATCCTTGGCGTGAAAGTCATGTTTTGTTGATGGAGTTTATTATTATTTATACTTACTGTTTCTAATGGAGTTAGGGAAAAATATAGTGTTTCAGTAATTGCTACACGATAATAAATCTATTTGCAAATTATTCTAGATAAAGATAAAAGCCTCTGAATTCAGAGGCTTTTATCTTTGTAGAATTAGTTATTGATTGTTTTCTGGTCGTAGTTTACGAACCTCAGCACCTGCTTGCCACATTTCACTTTCACGCAATTCTTTTAATTCTGTATTTAATTTTTCCCGATAGTCAGATTTGCTGCAAGTATCAATTGTGCGCTTTGCCTCAGCACCGGTTGCCACACTTTTATACAAATCTTCAAATACGGGAAGTGTAGCAGCATAAAATTTATGTCGCCAATCTAATGCACCACGTTGTGCAGTGGTTGAACAGTTCGCATACATCCAATCCATTCCATTTTCTGCAACTAATGGCATCAGACTTTGTGTTAGTTCTTCAACTGTTTCATTAAATGCTTCGCTAGGGGAGTGTCCATTTTTACGAAGCACATCATATTGTGCTTGAAAAATACCTTGAATACATCCCATTAAAGAGCCTCGTTCACCTGTAAGGTCCGAATATACTTCTTTTTTAAAGTCTGTTTCAAATAAGTACCCAGAGCCAACGCCTATGCCAAGTGCAATACATCGCTCGCGAGCTCTTCCTGTTGCATCTTGATAAATCGCAAAACTAGAATTTAGTCCCTTTCCCTCTAAAAAAAGTCGTCGTAGTGAAGTGCCAGATCCTTTGGGGGCGACTAAAATCACATCAATATCTTTTGTAGGTATAATCCCTGTTTGTTCATTGAAGGTAATGCCAAAGCCGTGTGAAAAATACAAGGCTTTGTCTGCCGTTAAATATGGTTGAATTTTTGACCATGCATCAATTTGACCAGCATCAGAAAGTAGATATTGTATGATTGTGCCTTTTTGCGCTGCTTCTTCAATTTCAAAAAGATTTTTGCCTTCTATCCAACCATCAGCAAGTGCTTTTTCCCAACTCTTACCGCCCTTACGTTGTCCAACAATTACGTTGAAGCCATTATCACGTAAGTTAAGGGATTGTCCAGGACCTTGAACACCATATCCAATAATTGCAATTGTTTCATTTTTTAGCACCTCTTGTGCTTTTTCCATTGAGAACTCGGTGCGAGTTACTACATCTTCTACAGTCCCTCCAAAATTAATTTTAGCCATTTCTCTTTATTTTTAGTGATTTATATCGGAGGGCAAAGGTAGTAAAAAATGTTTATCTTTGTCGCCGATTTAAATAGGATAAAGTACTGTGTATAAAACGCTATATAACTGTAGTATTGCCATTTATGGAGTATGTGTTGCTCTTTTTGCGATCTTTTCAACGAAGGCAAGGGCTTGGTATTGTGGGCGACGAGTTTTATTTGAAAACTTAGAGAAAGCCTTACAGAAAAAGAATAATCGTTCAGTTGCGTGGTTTCATTGTGCATCCCTAGGAGAGTTTGAGCAAGGAAGACCTGTGCTTGAGGCATTTCGGAAAATGCACCCAAATTATTTCATTGTACTGACATTTTTCTCTCCATCTGGCTACAAGTTTTGTCGAGACTATAAACATGCGGATTATGTGTGTTATATGCCTTTAGATTTACCTTATCTTGCAAAACGATTTGTGCGATTATTATCTCCTAAGATAGCATTCTTTATAAAGTATGAGTTTTGGTATAATCATTTGTGGGAACTCAAAAAGAATGGCGTGAAAGTTTATTTAATTTCCGCAATATTTAGAGAACAACAAAGATTTTTCAGGGGCTTTCTTGCGCCATTTTTCGGTCAGATTCTGCATTTTTACGAACATATCTTTGTGCAAACTCAAGCCTCCGTACAATTATTGCAAAAAAAAGGCATTACTAGCGTAACATGCTCTGGCGACACCCGTTTCGATAGAGTTTTAGAAAATGCAAAGACCCCAAAAGAAATTGAATCACTTATTGAATTTTCACAAAGAAGCACCTTGTTGGTTGCTGGGAGCACTTGGGCAGAAGATGAACGTTTATTAGCCGCATTATACGAAAAACAACCTAAATTGAAGATGCTTATTGTCCCTCACGAGGTAAGTATTGGGGGTACACAGCGTATTTTGAAAATGTTTTCAGGACGAGTTATTGCTTACTCTGCACTTCAAGGAGACTCCTCTTTAAGCGCATCAGACTATGATATTATTGTTTTAGATGCAATTGGCATTCTATCCTCCTCATATAAAATGGCGCACATCACATACGTTGGAGGAGGTTTTGGAGTAGGCATTCATAACACATTAGAAGCCGCCGTATATGGAAAACCTGTTATTTTTGGACCCAATTACAGCAAATTTAGAGAAGCAATAGACTTGCTTGAGCAAGGTGCCGCTTTTTCAGTAAAAAAACTTGAAGAATTAGAACACACTGTACATCATTTATGTACAGATGCTAATTATTATACCCAATGCGCAAGCCTTGCAAAGGAATATGTAGAGAAGAATGCAGGAGCGACAGCTATCATAATGGAGAAGTTGAGGACATCTCCGATATAATTGCAGAGAAAAAAAATATATTTACCTTTGTCTCCCTTTTTTCGAGGAAATAAATATTAAGATTATAAACTTTTATTGTAAAAAAAAACATGGCATACGGATTATTAAAAGGAAAGAAAGGCTTAATCTTTGGAGCCCTTAATGACAAATCAATTGCATGGAAAGTAGCAGAACGTGCCCACGAAGAAGGCGCAGAAATTGTACTTACGAACACACCTATCTCGATGCGTCTTGGAGAGATTGACGCTTTGGCAAAGAAATTGAATACGATTGTTATTCCAGCAGACGCAACCAATATAGAAGACTTGGATACACTCGTAAAAAAAGGAATGGAACACTTAGGAGGAAAATTTGACTTTGTTTTACACTCCATCGGGATGTCGCCCAATGTACGCAAAGGACGCACCTACGATAATTTGGACTATAAATTCTTACAACAAACCTTAGACATTTCAGCCATTTCATTTCACAAAGTATTGCAAGCATGTCATAAACAAGATGCCATCAATGAATGGGGTTCAGTAGTCGCCCTATCATATATGGCAGCACAACGCACACTTTTTGGATACAACGATATGGCAGATGCCAAAGCCGTACTCGAATCCATTGCCCGTAGTTTCGGATACGTTTATGGACGTGAGAAAAAAATACGCATCAATACCATCTCACAATCACCCACAAAAACAACCGCAGGTAGTGGAATTAGTGGATTTGATAATATTGTAGACTTTGCAGACAAAGTATCCCCATTAGGCAATGCCGATGCATTAGAATGCGCAGATTATGCAATTACGCTATTCTCTGACTTAACACGCAAGGTTACCATGCAAAATTTATTTCACGATGGAGGATTCTCCAGCATGGGAATGAGTGAACAAGCAATGCAGATATACACAAAAGGATTAGAATCTTAGAAGACCATCTAAACTACAAACAAAAAAAGGGGGAATAAGAAGCCCCCTTTTTTTGCATATTCTAAACACTCACACACACTCTCTCTCAGCAATCCAAAGCCCAACTCAAAGATTACGAGTCCATACCCCAAATGCCCTCTTGGAGCAAGCACATGAAAAGAATAAACTCCCTCATTTAGCCTATAAAGTATAAGTCTATATCGTTAATTCAGCAAAATTATAGTATATTTGCCTCAATTTTTTCCAAACTATTCGTCTTGAAAAGACCAAATAGCAAAGCAACCATCAATCATTAAACTATGTCGTTTATCTCCGATAGAGTCAGCGCAGAAGGGCTAACCTTTGATGATGTCTTACTCGTACCATCTTATACCGATGTACTCCCTCGAGAAGTACAACTACGTACACATTTTACACGTCGCATCAGTATCAATGCACCAATCGTATCGGCTGCAATGGATACCGTAACAGAAGCTCAATTAGCCATTGCCATTGCAAGGCAAGGAGGTATTGGGGTCATACACAAAAATATGAGTATTGACCTACAAGCAGCACAAGTACGCATGGTTAAACGCGCTGAAAATGGCATGATTTACGCCCCATTAACCATTACCCCCAATCAAACAGTGGGAGATGCCTTGAGGATGATGAAGGAAAATAAAATTGGTGGTATCCCTGTTGTCAACCCACAAAGCACTACACTCGTTGGCATTGTGACGAATCGAGACTTGCGCTTTGAAGAAAATATGCAACGAAGTATTAGCGAAGTGATGACCGTAAGAGAAAAACTTATCACCATCACCGATAAAGAATTTAGCGACTTAGATACCGCCGCAGAAATCCTACGCAAACATAAAATAGAAAAACTCCCCGTTGTAAACTCCCAAACAGATATGCTGATGGGACTATTTACCTTTAAAGACCTAACCAAAGCCAAAGATAATCCCAACGCAAGCAAAGACCCAATGGGAAGACTAAGAGTTGCCGCAGGAGTAGGGATTACCCCCGATGCCATGCAACGAATAAACGCACTGGTAGAAGCAGGCGTTGATGCCATTGCCATTGATACCGCACATGGACACAGCAAAGGTGCCGTAGATTTACTTAAACTCGTTAAAGAAACGTATAAAGAAATTGACGTTGTTGTTGGAAATACAGCCACCGCAGAAGCCGCAAAACTACTCGTAAAAGCAGGAGCAGATGCCATTAAAGTCGGCATTGGCCCCGGCTCAATATGCACCACTCGTATCATTGCAGGAGTCGGAGTACCTCAACTATCCGCCATTTATGATGTTGCAAAAGCCATAAAAGGATCCCATGTACCCATTATTGCAGATGGCGGAATTCGTTACTCTGGAGACATTGTTAAAGCAATTGCAGCAGGAGCAGACAGCGTAATGGCAGGCTCGATGTTTGCAGGCGTAGAAGAATCTCCAGGAGAAACCGTAATTTACAACGGACGAAAATTCAAAACCTATCGAGGAATGGGCTCATTGGAAGCAATGCAACACGGCTCAAAAGACCGATACTTTCAAGCAGAAGAAGATGATTTAAGCAAACTCGTCCCTGAAGGAATTGCGGGAAGAGTACCCTTCAAAGGAACCCTCGCAGAGGTTATATATCAAATGCTTGGAGGACTCAGAGCTGGAATGTTTTACTGTGGGGCAAAGAACATTGATGAACTACAAAAAGCAAAATTCGTAAGAATCACCAATTCCGGTATCACAGAAAGTCATCCACACGACATTACCGTTACTAGCGAAGCCCCCAATTACAGCAGATAATCATAATATAATTAAACACACCCCAAAACTTATGTCCTATCGACTCCCTCTATACTCCCTACTTATACTAGCAATCATGAGTTGCAGTCAATCTCCATGGAGAGATGATGAACCCTTGGCAAGAGTAGGACATAGAACCCTTTATATATCCGACTTAAAGGGAGTATTCCCCCCACAAGTAACCGCAGAGGATAGCTTAAGACTACTAAATAACTACGTTGCAACTTGGGTAAAGAATCAACTGTTTTTGAAACTCGCAGAAAAGAACTTAGACGCTCAACAAAAAGACGTTAGAGACTTACTCGAAGAATATCGCATCTCTCTACTCGTACATCGATACGAAGAATCCTACATTGAACAACAAGCAGACACGATTATTGAAAAAAAAGCAATTGAAAGATTCTATCAAAAAAATCACAGTCTATTTACCACTCAACAAGCCATCTTAAAAGGAAGACGCATTAGAATCCCCAAAGGATCCGTTTATTACAACTCCATAAAAAGCGTATTCTCATCAACAAAACCCTCAGATGTTCAACTCCTGAAGAGTTTTTGTGCAGAAGCCTCCATTCAAATCGAAGAATTTACAAACCAATGGATAAGCCTAGAGGACTTTCTGTATGGAATGCCAAAAGAACAAGATTACGAGAAAATACTCCTGAAACAAAAAAGCCTTGAAGTATCCGATGCAGCCTACACATACTTAATTGCGGTACAAGAATATCTACCCCGTAAAAGCATCTCCCCCATTGAGTACGAATACCAAAACATTAAACTCATACTCCTGAACCAACGAAAAAAAGAAATTCTAAAGAAAATGCAAGCCGGCATTCTAAAGAACGCAAAACAAAGCAAATATGTTAAAATATTTATCAATGAATAAATCCCAACACTATTGGATACCCGCATTTGCACTATTGTGGATAAGCATGCATCTGAGTTACTGCGCAAATGCACACCATTTTGGAGCAAAAAATATAGTTGACAAAGTTATTGCAGTGATTGGAAATGAAGCCATTCTGATGTCAGAAATGGAACAAGAAATAATGCAAGTCCAAGCACAAGGAAGAACCCTTGAGAAAGAAGACCGATGCCAAATCTTTGAACAACTATTGGTGCAAAAACTCCTCTTGGCTCAAGCTCGAGTGGACAGCCTTACGGCCAATGAAATGTCCGTTGAACAAGAAATCGAACAACGCATTCGATACTTCACAATACAAATGGGAAGCGTCGAAGAGGTCGAAAAATACTTTGGATTACCCCTATTTCAGATTAAAGAAAATCTACAACAACTCGTCCGCGAGAAAAACTTGACGCAACAAATGCAAGCAAAGATTGTAGAAAACCTACAAGTAACCCCACGAGATGTCGAAGAATTCTATAATACCATTCCCACCGACAGTTTTCCCATACTCCCAGACCAATTCGTCATTCAACAAATCGCAAAACTCCCACCATCAGGCGCAGAAGTACGCTATGAGGTTCGAGAAAAACTCCTCGAATTAAGAGAAAGAGTCCTTAAGGGCGAAAAATTTCAAACCCTCGCCGTTATGTACTCCGAAGACCCAGGCTCCGCAAAACGAGGAGGAGAATTAGGACTTAGTCCAAGAGAACAATTCGTTAAACCATTTGCAGACGCGGCATGGGCATTGAAACCAGGACAAGTTTCTCAGATTGTTGAAACAGAATTTGGATTTCACATCATACAAATGATTGAAAAGAAAAACGAAATGGCCAATTTAAGGCACATACTCATACGACCAAAATTCTCCTCAGAGATGCAAAAAAAAGCATCCCAAAAACTAGACAGCATTGCGCTCCTGATTCAAAACGACAGCATTACCTTTGAACGAGCCGTTATTAGATACTCTGATGATAAGAATACACGCCTCAATCATGGATACTTGGTCAATCAACAAACCCAATCAACACGATTTGAAAAAGACCAACTCATCCCAAGCGATTACTTTGTTCTCAACAAACTTAAAGTCGGAGAAGTATCCCGCGCATTTGCATCAAAGGACAATACAGGAAACGATATTTGTAAGATTGTTAAACTCAAAGAACTAATCCCATCACACAGAGCAACCATTACACACGACTACGAAATTATACACCAAATTGCAAAAAGCGAATTGCAACAAAAAATGTTTGAAGAGTGGATTCAAAAACGAATAGAATCATCCGTATTTATTAGCATCTCTGAAGAAATGAGTGAATGCACGTTGAAAAGAAAATGGAGAAGAAATAAAGAAGACCTAACAACGAAATAAGCCTCCAAAAAAACAAAAAAAACAATAAAGCCCCCCCCCAAAAAAAAACGCCCAAAAAAAACGCGAAGCAAAAAACATACATCATCCCATCGAAAATCAACGAGCACAAATCAACCCGCTCTCGTAGAACAAACCTACCACCTCCAATAGAAACCCTCTACCGCCTACAGTAGAACAACTCTACTGCCTACAGTAGAACAACTCTCTCATGCCTCTATGAGAACAAATCTCATGCAAGCATGAGAACCTCTCTCATGCCTCTATGAGAAGCAATCTCATAGGAGCATGAGAACTTTGAAGCCCCAAACAAACAAGATGAAAAAAACAAGAATGCAGCCCCAGCACCAAAGAAGAAAAAACAAAAAAGGAGCTTAAAAAAAGCCCCACAAACAAAAACCTTAATCCACAATAATAAACACATCCTCATCACTTCTTCGCATTAAATACTCCTCACGCGCAAAACGCTCAAGATTATCATCATTCGTTCGCAAATCCTTCAAACGCTGCTCCGTTTGCTCAATCTCCTCTTGATAATAAAGAATATCACGCTCCAAACTCCTGATTTGACGCCACTCCCGAAGATGCTCAAAGAGATTATTATTGTCAAAAAACAACATCCAAACCACAAAACCCAAAGTCGCCAAAAGATAACGATTGCGCAAATACTTAAACACAGGTTTAAGACGTAAGAAAATTAAGTGCCATTTCATAATGACCGCAAATGTACAGCATTTATACCGATTTTACCAAAGAACACCCCGCATCAACGGCGTTAAATAATACTGAAGGCAAGAATAGCACGAAAAATGAGCTAAAATAAAAAAAACAAAATCATTGTTTTTTACCTTTGTCCTCGAAAAACATCCCATCACCCCAAAAAAAAACAACCCCCCCCTCCCAATGCGCCCCCGACTCCTAATCCTAATCCTCTTAACGCAAACCCTCTGCTGGGCAACAAACACAAACGCCCAAAAAACAAAACTCTACGGATACATCAACGACAAAACAACCAAAGAACCCCTCATCGCCGCCAGTATATACATCCCCGAAGAAAACCTCAGCACCACCACCAATGAAAAAGGATTCTACACAATACATCTCAAAAACTCAAGCACCCATCACCTCAAAATCGCACACCTCGCCTATCAAAGCCTCGAACAAAGCCTCGAAATAAAACACGAAAAAACCCTGCAAATGAACTTCGAACTAAGCCCCCAAAACCATCAACTCGAAGAAGTCATCATTCAAGCCGGAAAAAAAGACAATATCCGAAAAATAGAAATGAGCGTCCAAAAACTCGAACATAAAACCCTCAAAAAAATACCCGCACTCATGGGCGAAATCGACATCCTTAAAGCCCTCATGCTACTGCCCGGAGTACAATCCGCCGCAGAAGGAACCTCCGCATTTAGCGTCCGAGGAGGAAGCCCTGACCAAAACCTCATATTGTTAGACCAAGCAACCATTTACAACGCATCCCATCTTATGGGATTCTTCTCCGTATTTAACAACGATGTCATTCAAGACATAAAACTCTACAAAGGAGACATACCCCCCGCATACGGTGGAAGACTATCCTCCGTTATTGACATTAATACGAAATACCCAAATGATGAAAACTTAAAAATCTCTGGAGGAATTGGACTCATATCCAGTCGAATTGCAATCGAAACCCCCATTGTTAAAGAAAAACTATCCCTAATGACCGCCGCACGAAGAACCTATGCCGATTTATTCCTCCCTCTAGCAAAGGATAAAAACCTCCAAGAATCAATCCTCCACTTCTACGACCTAAACGGAAGCCTGCACTACAAACCATCCCAAAAAGACCGCATTACCCTTTCAACTTATTACGGAAAAGATAAATTCGGACAAGCCTCCATGTCCAGTATGCAATTCAGCAACCAAAGCCACACCCTCAAATGGCAACACCAATACAACTCAAAACTCCATACAAACATCGCCATCCTCAACTCAAGATACGACTACAAACTCGCCGCACTCCTCTCAAACTACGACCTGCAATGGAAATCAAACATCAACACCCTCGGAATACGCGCAGAACTCAATTATCAATACAATGAAAAACACCATCTTAAATTCGGAATATCCTCAAACTATCACGCCCTAAAACCCAACGAATCCTACAGTCAACCCCCCAACTCACAAGGCGTACAATTCATCCTCCCAACACAATACGCCCTTGAAAATGCAATCTTTGCCATGAACGAACAAAAAATTAATGACCGAATTGCCATTAAATACGGACTCCGACTCACCAGCATTCACAACATCGGACCCTACACGCACTACACATTAGACAACAACTACCAACTCACAGGAGACTCCATTAAATACAAAAAAGGCGAAATCTTTAACACCTATTTCGGATTTGAACCCCGACTAGGAGCCATCATTCAACTGGCCGAAAACAACGCCATTAAAGCCAGCTACGCACGCACCATGCAATTCCTACACCTTGTCTCCAACTCCGCAGCCGGCTCCCCACTCGACATCTGGGTGCCCGCATCGCCAAACCTAAAACCTCAAAAAGCAAATCAAATCGCAATTGGATACTTTCATAACCTATTGAACGACGCCATTGAAACCTCCGTAGAAGTATTCTACAAACACCTCACCAATGTACTCGACCTAAAAGACCACGCATCCATCATCTTAAACGACCGCCTTGAAGCCGAATTTAGAACCGGCATCGGACGAAGTTATGGCGTAGAAACCATGATTCGAAAAAACATAGGACGATTCTCCGGATGGATTAGTTACACCTATGCACGATCCTTTCGAAAAGTCGATGATATTAATCAAAACAAATGGTATCAAACCACCTTTGACCGTCCACACAATCTAAACATTGTCGCAAACTACGACCTCACAAAACGAATAAACCTCGCCGCTAGTTGGACATACGCCACAGGAACCCCCACCACATTTCCCGAAGGAAGATTCGAAGTCGATGGAACCTACTTGCCCATTTACGCAGACCGAAACACCTATCGCCTCGACGATTATCACAGACTTGACCTTGCAGCAACATTTATCCTCAAAAAACGAAGAAACTATCAACACGACCTAAACCTATCCCTATACAACGCATACGCAAGACACAATACATGGTATCTACAATTTCAAGAAGAGCCCATCGGCTCAAGCAATATGTTTGCAAATAAAATCTATCTATTCAGCATCGTACCCTCGATTACCTACAACTTCAAGTTCTAATAACCAACAACAACGCATGAACCTCAAAATCACCCTCCTCCTAAGCCTCCTAAGCATCCTAAATACAGCCTGCCTAGAACGCATACACATAGATGCCAATGCACACACCCCTGAACTCATCATCATCGGAATCTTATCCGGAGATACCTTCCAAAAAATAACCATCACAAAATCCGTATCCTACTTTGGCGGAAAAATACCCCCCCCTGTATTAGAGGCAAACGTATGGGTAAACAACCAAGCATTCTCCCTCACAGACTCCACAAAAGGAGAATATACAAGCCATCAACCCATCGCCATTGAAGAGGGAAAAACCTACACCCTTAAAGTTCTCTATGATTTTGATAAAGACGGAATCCAAGAAGAATACACCGCACAAGACATTGCCCCTGCCCCCATGCAAGTGCTCTTTATTAACTTCCTGCCCACGAGTTTCGCCGGAGACACCACCATTTACGCCCCTCGCTTCTTGATAAATGGACTCATTCAACGACACCCCAAGGCGCAATACATCGGATTTGAACAATACATCAATAACCAATGGCGTAAGGTTAAACTTCGAGAAAGTGTAATTGGAGAAATTCCCCTGAACTTTGGAAGCACCTTTGTGCCTCCTTTTGGGATATACTCCATTGGAAGAGGCGCCTTTCACGTCGATGGCAGTACCGATACCCTGTACTACGCTCCATTTGATACGCTTGGCGTACAAGCCCTATCCTTAAGCAAGGATTTATTCTCCTTTAAGATGGCCGCACAAACAGAATTGAATGCCAACGACCCCTTCTTTGGCGGGCCTCCTGCCAATATTCCCAGCAATATTCAAGGCAATAACGTCAGAGGATGTTTTGGAGTGGCCACCGCAACTCCCCCTGCAACCTTGATACTCCCCATGAACCAAAAAACGCTCGATGGTCAATACTACATAAGTCTTGTTGACAGCACCACCATAATTCAAGTACAACAACAAGGCACTGCACATTATGTGAATGGGGATAATGCCGGAAAACTATACTTCCATAAACTAAGTGTAAACCCCTCAATACGAGGATTTGATGCTTATGACCAAGAGGGTAAAATTCTACAATTTACCATGAAAAACTATAATGAATTTGTCTCTCTTTTAGACCAAAGCATTGCTTGGAAACGATACGCTCGTATTCCTTAATACATTGAAATGCGAGTCTTTTTTTTGAGCAAGCCCTTCCTCGCCTTGATTACCACCTAAGACGAGTGGCTTGGATAATTCGCTTAGGAATATCGGTATTATCCATAACGCCATTAAATAGTTGACTCCCCGCTCCAATGGCATATACCGGAACTACTGCGCCTGTATGCTCAAAGGAACTATAAATAGCGGCTTGTTTACGGCTCATCATACGAGCAATATTCTTGTACAATTCAGAGGCTTTTTCAATGCTGCAATGTGAACTGTCACTGCTCGGCATGATTTTCGTATGCGAGGAAAACCACGAGCGCAATTGACTCTCCTCCGAAAAATCTAATAAAACGCCATACGTTTTTTGAACCTCTGCACGTAGGGTATTAAAAGACACCGGTCTTCTCAATATCAATTCAAGATTATGAATAGATGCATTTTGCATGAGCAATCCTCCAATATCCGTAGGTTTATTCTCGCTTGAACCCAAACTTAATCCTCCTGTTTCGTGGTCTGCCGTCAACACAATGAGCGTCTCTCTAGGAAATCTTTTCAAGAAAGATAATGCAACCTCAACCGCATCGGAAAGTTCCACCATTTCGCCCACCATTGCTCCAGCATCGTTGTTATGCGACGCCCAGTCAATTTGACCTCCTTCAACCATAAGAAAAAAGCCTTTTTTATTAAACAACTTATCAATCGCTAATTGTGTTACTTGAGATAACGTATAATCACTACTATCCTTATCAAGAGCGTAAGGAAATGCATTGATAGGTTTACTTGGGGATTGAAAAACCAACATCTTCTGACCTTGGCTTGCGCGTGCCTCAGAAAGACTAAATGCGGTTGTATAACCCTGTTCTTTTGCCACCTCAAAGAGGCTTTTATGCGCCTTGTCAACGCCTTGCGGAAGCAAGAACCCACTCCCACAAAAGAAGTCAAAATTACTATAACATAAATTCAATCCAATCTCATAGTACATCTTTCGGCTTGCTTGATGCGCGTAAAATGCAGCAGGTGTGGCATGGTCAATACTAACACTTGTGGTGATGCCCACCTTATAACCTCCTTTTTTGAAGCGTTCTGCGATGCTTGTTAAATGAACATTTGCCTCCTCATTCACCCCAAGGCGACCATTACGAGTTTTATGTCCTGTTGCTAAGGCGGTTCCCGCAGCAGAAGAGCAAGTAACCAGATTACTCGCAGAGTGCGTATGCGCCATCCCTACAACGGGAAATTGCGAAAAACTAAGTAATTTCTTCCCATCTTTACCTTGTTTCTTTGCCAAAACGCTTTCCGTAAGACTAACACTTCCTACCCCCATACCATCGCCTATAAAAAAGAAAACATATTTAGCCTGTGCAAATGCAATGCTAACATAAAAGACACTAAGAACAATACATAAAAATACTTGTTTCATAATTTGATTGATTTTGAGATAAGACGATGATTAAAAATGAAAACAAAAGATATATTCTAATTTCTGTAAACGGATGATGAGACTTATTTGTCTAAACTATGCAAACGCACACAACAAAGGGGTTTGATATATGGAGAAGATTTTGTTTGCTTATTATTGCGTGTGTTTTTAATGACTGCAAAGATAGCATTCTTTCTTAAATTGGAGTATTTGCTTGCACAGGAGTTTGATTTCTCTCTGCGATAATACAGACAAAAAAAAACTCTCTGCCTCAGTGCAGCCGCTCCAAGAAAAGTAAATATTAATTAACCAATTAACAAAACAAAAGAGGCTGCCACCAAAGCAAAGAGGGAAAAACCAAAAACTATGTGTCTAAACCATGTTCCCGTACACAACGTAGAAAGGCTCCTGATTGTGTAGACCAATCGGCACTGCGAATTGAGATGACTGAACTATTATAAAATCCATGAATTCTTTCAATATTACTCGAAGTTCCAGTAGATGAAGCATTTGAAAAGCGTGCCCATGAAGTATAATCAAAGTTGTTACTCCACACTAATGTTGATGGAAGAGCAGAAAAGCCATAATAATCAATAGGGCGACTACCATGTGAACGCTTTGTACCAACGCCGTACCAAGGCCAAACAGGGTTAGTTGCAGTCATAAAACTACTATCTGGCTTAGTTGCACGACTACTCAAAGTACTACGCAAAGCAGTCGGCACTATCGATGCAACAGTCGGATTCAAAGTTATACTACCAGCACTAGTATTCGTTAAATGATAACAAGGGGCATTTTGATCTAAAGTAGTAACCACTGTTTCGGCTAAAGCATCACTACATTTTGCAACCTTATTAAACATAACAGCCCAGTCTTTACGCCCTGGGAATATCCAACCTTTAGGACAAATCCCTTCTACGATACTATAAGCATTATTTCCAGTAGGCGCCGCTTGAGTAGGTGCCATTCCATTATTAGATAACATAGTGGTTACTCCATACATGGCACCGTAGGTATTACAAGAGGCTTCTCCACCAGAAACCGTAGTATTGTTTGATAGAACAGGTCGCCCTTTTCCATCAAAACTTGCGCCTCCTTGACACCAATAGGTACCCAAACCGCCATTAACATTTGC
>JBOFDL010000090.1:0-15363 GCA_051646985.1 Bacteroidales bacterium
CAAAAAAAACAAAAACCTCCACTTGCGTAGGCAAGAGAAGGTTTTTGTTACATGTCGATGCCTTATTTAGACCAATGGCTCACTTTTGAAAAAAACAAGAAGCACCGACCTCTATACTTACGATGGTAAAGGTACTCCCCCACAAATCCTTAGACAATCCCTTTATATAGGGATTTTTAGATAAATACTCTACCTATTTGTAGTGATAGATGTTTGTAATTGTGGGTAATCACAAGATTTATTTTGTACTTTTGTTGGCAAAAGATATTACTCTTAATAATTCCCCTATACTTATGCCAAGTACACGACAACTTAAAGTAGCAAGCCAAATACAACGTGATATTGGTGAAATTATACAACGACAAGGTATGTCAAGTTATCAAGGAGCATTGCTCTCGGTAATGGGTGTAGATGTCAGTCCAGATTTGGGATTTGCGAAAATTGTATTGAGCGTATTTCCTTCTTCTAAAATAGCAGAGGTAAAAAAGGTATTAAATCCAAAAGAAATTCGCACAGAACTTGCTAAACGTGTAAAACATCAATTGCGAATTGTTCCTGAAATTGCCTTTGAGTTTGATACATCGCTTGATGAAGTTGAAAAAATAGAACAAATACTTCGTGAAAATCCTATAAAATATACGGATGATAAGGACGAGTTATAAATCAATTTCTTTGATCTAGGAAAATCCGCTATCTTGTTTTATATGCTCAAACTATCTTTTTTTATTGCAAAGCGTTATCTTTTTGCAAAAAAATCACATAATGTCATCAACCTTATCTCGCTCATAAGTGCTATTGGCGTAACTGTAGGTAGTTTTGCATTAGTAGTTGCTCTTTCGATTTACAACGGTATAGATAACTTAGTGCAATCGTTGCACAATACGCTTGTTGCTGATCTGAAAATTAGCCCTGTGCAAGGAAAAGTATTTAATCCTTATGAATTTGATGTCGAGAAAATTAAGCAAATTGAAGGCATTGCAGTCTATACTGAAAATTTAGAAGAAAATGCACTCCTTAAATATGCAAAAAAACAACATATCGCAACATTACGGGGAGTAGAACAATCTTTTATAGAACAATCTGGTTTGTCGAAAGCAATTGTAGAGGGTACGCCTTGGCTCAAGAAAGGAGATACTAATATGGCAATCGTTGGCAAGGTAATTGCTCATACTTTAGAAATTCGCCCTAATTTCTTTGATCTTCTTTCGGTATATGTTCCTAAGCGAGGAGCAAAACTCCAATTGACGAATCCAACAGCCTCCTTCAATTATCAAAGACTCAAACCTTCCGCAATTTTTTCTATTGAAATGGAGAGCGACTCTCGCTATGTATTTGCACCAATAAAAGTGGTAAGAGAGTTACTCAATTATACCAATGAAGTTTCAAGTATTGAACTCTATCTTTCGCCCAAGGCAAATCTAAAAAACACACAAGCAGAAGTTAAAAAAATTGTGGGAAATACCTTAGAGGTAAAAAATAGATATGAACAAAATGAAATGTTATATCGTATGATGCAGGGTGAAAAATGGACAATCTTCTTTATCCTTGCCTTTATATTGCTTATAGCCTCTTTTAATTCTATAGGCTCTATTACGATGCTAATTATTGAAAAGAAAAAAGATATTAAAGTCCTTTTTGCACTTGGTGCATATGGCAAAATGATACGTCAAATATTTATGATAGAGGGGGTGATGATTAGTTTTTTAGGTTGCATTATAGGTGTGGTGTTAGGAGTACTTACTTGTTGGGCGCAACAAATTTTTGGCTTTATTAAACTTTCAGGAAGTTTTGTGGTTAATTCCTATCCTGTACAAGTGCAAACTAGCGATATATTATTGGTATTAGCCTTGGTTATGTTTATTGGATATCTTGCGGCTACGATTCCTGTAAGATATGTATTACGAAAAATAGTGGCTTAAACTAAAGTGTAAATTAATTAAAGATGATGCGAAAAATTTTTCAAAATCTATTATTTTTTCAAGAATTCTAATATTAGCCAAGCAATTTCTTGAGCTTTTTCCTCTACAGCAAAATGTCCTGCATTCAATAAATGCAACTCAGCCCTAGGCAAATCCCTTAAATAAGCCCTTGCTCCATTGGCAATAAACTTCATGTCTTTTTTTCCCCAAACAATGAGTGTTTTAGGTTGGTATTTGCGCAAAAGAGCTTGCCAAGAAGGATAAGCTAATAGATTATTATAGTAGTCTTGAAAAAGTTGAACTTGAATTTTACGATCCTCTTCTGTTTCCAAAAAATGTAAATCATGTGTCCAAGCATCGGGCGATTGTGTGTGATACATTGATGAGTCGATATCCTTCAGATATTGTTGATTTATAATAGTTTCTCTAGATGTGAGAGTATACAGAAACGCAATTTTTGAGGCAGAGGTATCTTTGTGAGCAGACTCAAAAAATATCTTTCGTTGAGGACTTAAACCTTCTAAATAAGCATTCGCATTTTGTATGATGAGTTGCGTTATTCGCTCAGGATTTTTACTATACATTCGATAACCCACAGGTGCCCCAAAGTCTTGCATATACATTGCGTAGTTTTTTATGCCTATACTATCCAAGAGTGCATTATTGTAGTGAGCTAAGGTGTCAAATGTGTACCTTGTTAGGTTGGGATCAAGTCGTCCGCTATAGCCAGAGCCTAGATTATCGGGAGCAATAATATAATAGGATTTTGCTAACATCGGAATAAGTTCTCTATAAGTGTGGGATGAGGACGGATATCCATGTAGTAAGAGAATAACAGGATTACTTTTGTCTCCAGCAACTCGGTAAAAAATTTTTATACCATCTACCATTTGATAACGATAACTTATTGATGGAGCAAATTGAATTTGTTCGCATTGCACGTTTTTTGGCACAAAAGAAATTATGCTTAGCAATAAAACAATTATTGTTGTTTGGCTAGATGTCATTGTATGTAGTTTTGAGGAGGTTATAAAATTTTTATTCTACTAAAAATAATAATACCTCCACAATTCATTAGCAGAGGTATTATATTTTGTGAAAATTCACGATATAAACAAAACAGAAAGAAGACGATTTATACAATATAAATCATTAACTACCTAATTTTTTACCTTCGTACTCACCAGTAAGCGAATTAAGGAATGCTACTATACTTTCTATTTCGTTTGCAGTAAGTTCTCCTTTTTGATATTTACCCATTGCAATTACAGCATCTACTAAAGAAGGGATAGTGCCATCGTGAAAGTAAGGAGCAGTAAGAGCAATGTTACGAAGTCCAGGAACTTTAAAACGGTGCATATCATAGTCGTGTTTGGTTTCTTTGAAGCGACCTCCATCTTCTTCTGTAATTTCAGTACCTCTGTCCTTAAAGTAGTGATTAAGTAAGCCAAATGGCTCAAAAGATTGACCACCTAAGTTTTTTCCAACATGGCAAGTTGCACAACCTTTTGCTTTAAAGATTTCGTAACCTGCTATAGCATCTGCACTTAATGCAGATTTATTGCCCTTTAGATATTTATCAAAATTAGAATTTGGAGTTATCAAAGTTTTTTCAAACTCCGCAATAGCATTGGTAATTGTGTTCTCGGTAATACCTTGTGGATAGATAACCTTAAATGCCGCAACAAGTTTTTTATCTTTTTGAAGTTTGCTAATGATTTGACTAAAATCAATACTTCCCATTTCTATAGGATTAAGTGGTGGTCCTGCTGCTTGCTCTGCAAGATCATTTGCTCTACCGTCCCAAAATTGCACAAAATTATATACAGAATTGAATACTGTAGGAGCATTAACGCCTCCAAATTGACCGCTAATTCCTTCAGAATAGCGCAAATTATCCATTCCTCCCTTGTCAAGAGGATGGCATGATGCACAAGAAACACTATTATTGCCTGATAGACGATTATCATGATAAAGTAGTTTTCCTAAAACTACTTTGCGAAGATCAACCTCTAAAGCATCATCTATAGGTTGAATTGGTTCATTAGCAAACTCGGCTGCTGCAAGTGTGGTTGGGTATAGAGTAGCGCGTTGATTTTTTATCCAATCCAATAAAATACTTCTTTTGGCATTTGTGATAGATGAACCCCAATGTATTAAATAATATTTTGCAGGAGGCATTGTTTCGTTTAAACTTACAAACTCAATTTTTGCTAGATCTGACTTATTGATAGGAGTAGAATCGGTTAAAGCTTGTAGCATTTGTTCCATGTTGAAATACTTATTGCCCATTTCGGCATCGTATTTCACCTGTGATCCAATAATAGGCAGTTTACTATAGAATGGAAGTTCAGGGTTGTGAGAGTGGCAAGATATACAGCCCCCTTTTTCGAAAATATCAAGTATTTGTGCATTTTGCGAAAGTTGTGCATTTGGTGCACTATTTGATGCCTTATAAGCAATCACTCCTACGATTGTAATACAAAGTATAAGACCGATGACAAATTTTTTGTTCATTTTCATTTTTTTTAGTTTTAATTATTGTAAATGTGTACACTATTTTGAGTCCAAGGTAAATAATTGATGCCCCACCAACAGATTTGTAAGAATATAAACCCTGCAATTACTAAAATCAGCACAAAATTACTGTTTTTTTTCTGAAATCTTAGGTGGAGGTAAAACATATATGTTATCCAAGTAATAGCGGCCCAATTTTCTTTGGCATCCCATGCCCAATAATCGCCCCAAGCTTGTTTTGCCCAAATTGCTCCCATTAACATTGCTATTGTAATAAGGGCATTCCCAATTAAAACAAGACGGTCAATAAGTTCAAATAAGCGGTCTTTGATAAGGACATTGCTTTTACGAGTCATTAAAGTCCAAATTGAAACAATACTTGCGCACGCAAGGATGCCATAGGCAAACATATAAAGCGAAACGTGAGGTATAAACCAAGCACTGCGAAGTATGGGCATCAATTCTTTATCATGAATTTCTGGATTGAATAAGTTGATGATAATAAATACAATAGAAATAAGGGATGAAAAATTTAGCACAAACCAATATTTACTTTTATGATAAGTAATTGCTCCTGCAAGACTTAGGAAGAAGGAGTACCATAAACGTGTTTCTCCCATTGTTCGCATAGGTGGATGACCTAACGAAGTCCACAATCCTATAATAAAGATAAGCAATATTAAACTCCCTAGTAATCCGATAAGACTAGCCCATTTTCTTAAACTCTCTTTACATAGAGTTAATATGCCACTCAACGTCAAAAGAGAGCAAAAGAGTATTGCGAAGATATAAAATTGCGCCCACATCATTACGTTGTCAATCCTTTATAAAACATACAACTTGCTCCAATAAACATTATTATAATTCCAATAAGAGAAATGTATTGCCAAGTTTGTCGTTCGATTTGTAAAATAGCGATATTTGAATGTGCTAGTTTGTTGTTAAATAGATAAATATCATATCCCTTATAACTTGTGTAGTGATTAAGTGCAATATGTCTTTCGTGTGTTGTTTGAGGGAGAGTGTTCGGTTTGTCGCAAAGACTAATGAGTGTGGTATCGCTCACCTTATCGGCACGAATGTAGAAGGGCAGGGCATAAGTTGTGTTTTTTTGTATGTCAATTGCTTGATTATCAAACTCAGATGTTACTAACATCTTAAGAGATAGGGTGTCGCTTGCTCCAAAATAAGAACTGCAAACAAAAAGCCAAAGTCCAAAATGATTGAGTAGAAAATAGATGTTTCTTCGCCACATTTTAAACCGCATTCGCATAACTGCAAACAGATAACTACTAATAATGAAAATTGAAATATTAAAAGGAATACTTCGAGCAACATTTCCCGTGTTGTTACTACAACCTATCCATAATAAGATACCTAGTATGAGCGTAAAAACAGCAATCGTCCGCTTATTGGTGGGGGTGATATACCACGCCATCCAAATTGAAAGAACAATAAGTAAGAGATTGAGAGGAAACGTAAATAGAGAACTTAAAGTCATTTCAATAGGGATTTAAAGCGATTGTAAAGGTACTAAAATATAGTAGCCGCTTAAATAGAAACTATCTATTTTGTAATAGATAGTTTATTTATAAACATAAATGGCAATCTCGCTGAGAATCATCAATTTCAACGCCTAAAGATTTATAAAAGTCTGTAGCGTGCTTATTCCACGATGAGACTTGCCATCTTACTTTATGACAATTCTCACTCTTTGCCAAATTGATAACTTTTTTTATCAGTGCTAGGCCAAGACCTGTTCCACGATAATTTGATTTTATAAAAATATCTTCTAAGTAAATTGCTTTGCCGCTAAATGTATAATAAACAAAACAATAGATAACATAGCCAATAATTTTATCCTTCTCTACAGCCACGAAGCCACGAATGTAATCCTTTTCTTGCTTCATTCTTTCGACAGAATTTTTCATTTGCACACTCTTTTTTTCAAACTCTGCAAGTTCTTTGAACAATGCAAGCAGATTTTCAAAATCGGGTTCAACAATTTCTCTTATTTCCACCATTATTTCACAAGTATATTTTTATAGACTATTTAAGCGATTGCAAAGGTACGATTCTTCATTAAAGGAAAATACAAAAAACAGATCATCCACACTTATTTTTGTACCTTTGCAATTATGGAAGTTATTAGTTCACCACAGAATCCTCGTATAAAACAACTGCGAACTTTGAGTCAAAAAGCACGCGAACGAAAACTATCAGGCTTATTTGTGGTGGAGGGAATAAGAGAAATAGAGTTTGCTCAATCAGCAAATTATCAACTAGAAACACTTTTTGTTTGTCCACAAATTTATACTTCCATAGAGAATTTACCCAATGCAAAGCAAACGTTTGAAGTGTCTCCATCTGTGTTTGAAAAAGTAGCATATCGTCCAAGCACCGAAGGCTTGATTGCGGTTGCAAGGCAAAAAAACTTGAAGTTATCAGAAATTAAGACAGCGCAAAATTCTTTTTACATTGTACTTGAAGCGGTAGAAAAGCCGGGAAATTTAGGGGCAATACTTCGCACCGCAGATGCAGCTCAAGTTACAGCGGTGATTGTATGCGATGCACAATGTGACATATATAATCCTAATATAGTACGCTCAAGTATTGGGTGTTTATTTACGCAACAAATAGTTTGTTGCAGTTCGGAGGAGGCTTTTAAATTTTTGACGGTCAATAAGGTAAATATTTTAGCGGCAGAACTGCAAGCGACAGAGTATTATCATAAAGTAGATATGCGAAAAAGCACTGCTATTATTATGGGAACGGAGTCTGATGGTCTTACAGACTTTTGGATAAATAAAGCGAATCAGCGCATAAAAATACCTATGTGTGGAGAGATCGACTCCCTCAATGTCTCAGTATCTACGGCAGTACTTACATTTGAGGCAATGCGTCAACGAAATTTTAACAACATAACACATTAAAAAAACTATGAAAAAATTATTTATTATTGGCTTACTTGCAGGACTTGTATTTTCGTGCAAATCAAAAGAAATCTCGAAAGAACTTTCTTTAGGCGAGAAGATGCCTGAATTTTCATTCAATGAAAAATTAAATTCAGTACAATTGAAGGGAAAATATACCTTAATTACTTTTTTTGCAACTTGGTGTCCTCCTTGTCAAAAGAAGTTGCCCCACTTTGAAGAGCTTTACAAAACGTATAAAGAGCATCCTAATCTAAACTTTGTATTTGTAGCACGAGAACAAACTCCAGCAAAGGTAGATAGTGTATGGGCAGAACTTGGATACACGATGCCGGTGCATTGTGATGAAAAGAAGGAGGTATTTACACGCTTTGCAAGCAAAGGAATTCCACGTTCTTATTTATTTTCTCCCGATGGCACTTTGATACATAAAGTAGTTGGCTTTAATCTAGAAGAACATGACGCATTTGTTGTAGTTCTCAAAGAAGCATTAAAACAAAATTAATTTCTCACAATGGACTTTCATCCTTCAAAAGTATTGCGTTTTTGTCCATTTTGTGGAGCAAAAGCCTTTATATGGAACGGCTCAAACTTGCATCAATGCACTCAATGTAAACACAAGATGTACACCAATGAAGCCGCTGCAACAGTAGCAATTATTACCAACGATAAGGGCGAGTTGTTATTTGTGCGGCGAAAATTTGATCCCGTCAAAGGCACACTTGATTTACCCGGAGGATTTGTGGATTTGGGTGAAACTGCAGAACACGCTGTTATCCGAGAGGTAAAAGAAGAGTTAAATCTCAATGTAAAAGAATTGAGTTTTTTTGGTTCATTTCCTAATCAGTATCCTTATGGAGGATTACTATATTTCACCCTTGACCTTGTTTTTTTGTGTACTGTTGATGATTTTAGTTCATTGTCTGCGAGTGATGATGCTGAAGAGTATTTATTTATTGCACCCCATAAAATCCTCATTGAAGAGATAGGATTACAGTCGATAAAAGAAGTTGTAAAGCAGTATAATTTACGACAATCAACGATAATATAGTGCAATCAAAATTGCAGATTTGTTAGAAATAAATATAAGTTATAGAGTCTCTGTAGAATTAGGTTCTTTATTTAGCAAAGAGGAGTAGAAGTTTGCAAGACTTATAGCTTATAAACGTTATAAGACAAGTTGCATATACAATATTTACTAAAGACTTTTTTTTTTATCCAAAACTCAAAACTTATACTTATTTTTGCGCCTGATGCTTTAAAATATAGATTTACTTATTAAATAAAAAAAAACATTTATGAAAAATCTCAAAAAACTTTGTCTTTTATCCCTATTTTTTCTTTTGGGAAGTCTTGTTGTGTTGGCGCAGAAGTCGAACATTCACATTTTAGCAACGGGCGGAACGATTGCTGGCACGAAAGATACAAGTAGAAATGATGCAACAAGTTATAATGCAGCTCAGTTAAGCATTAATACTCTTTTAGATGCAGTGCCTCAACTTAAGAATATTGCCAACGTAACCGGCGAGCAAATTGCGCAAATAGGTTCACAGAGTATGACAGATTCAGTTTGGTTAGTATTAGCCAAACGCATTAACACACTTCTTAAGCAGCGCAATATTGACGGAGTTGTAGTTACGCACGGAACTGACACGATGGAAGAAACCGCATTTTTTCTTAACCTAGTAGTTAAAAGCGACAAACCAGTTGTATTAGTTGGAGCGATGTATCCATCAACCTCTATTAGTGCAGATGGGCCCTCTAACTTATACAATGCTGTAGCAACAGCAGGTTCAAGAATCAGTCGTGGAAAAGGCGTACTTATTGTAATGAATAATCTTATTTTAGATGCGCATAGTGCTACTAAGATGAATACTTTAGATGTACAAGCATTTCAATCGCCGAATACCGCACCTTTAGGAAAAGTTATCAATGGAAAAGTTGTTTATAATGTTGGAAGTTTGAAAAAACATACTACAAGAACCCCATTTGATGTAAGTGCGCTTACTACGCTACCCAAGGTAGGGATTATGTACAGTTACTCGAATATAACCAAAGATATAGTTGCACCTTTTTTAGACAATGACTATCAAGGAATCATTCATGCAGGAGTAGGCAACGGTAATATTCATGACAATATACTTCCTGAATTAGAAGAAGCACGCAAGAAAGAGATTATTGTTGTTCGCTCAAGTAGAGTACCTACAGGAGAAACAACCTTAGATGCAGAGATTGATGATAAAAAATATGAATTTATTGCATCAAAAGATTTAAACCCTCAAAAATCTCGTGCTCTTTTGATGTTAGCACTTACTAAAACAAAAGATTGGAAAACAATTCAAAATTACTTCAACGAATTTTAGAATAATAAAACACCTAATAGATGAAAAAATGGATTTGCTACTTGTTACTTTTGTTATCAAGTAGCATTCTTTTTGCTCATTCGTCTAGCGCTTATGATTCTGTGCCAGATAACAAATCAATTTTTGAGTCATTGACGAGCATTAAAAAGAAATCAGATAAATTTAATCTTTACCTTAATACCCATGCAGGACTTAATCTTAATTGGAAAAACGAATTTGAGCAAGCAGCCTTTGAAATAAAGCAACTTCGTTTAGAGATGAAAGGTAACATTAACGATTGGATTAGTTATCGTTACCGTCAACGTTTAAACCGTCCAAGCAATGGGAGTGGCAATATAGACAATATGCCGACAAGCATAGATATTGCAGGAGTTGGCTTAAAATTAAGTGATAAATTTTCGCTTTTTGCAGGTAAACAATGTGCCGCTTATGGAGGTATTGAATTTGACTTAAATCCGATTAGTATTTATGAATATTCGGATATGGTAGAATACATGAGTAACTTTTTGACGGGGGTTAATTTTGCCTATAATTATAATAACAATCATCAGTTTCAGTTTCAAGTATTGAATAGTCGTAATGGAAGCTCTGAGGGCACTTATGGAAATCTTGAAAAAGCAAAAGTACCCTTAGTGTATACATTAAACTGGAACGGCAACTTCATGGATATTTTTAAGCCACGATGGTCTGTTTCTGTGATGAATGAAACAAAAGGGCAGCAGATGTTCTATTATGCTTTAGGGAATGAATTTATTGTCAACTCAAAGTTTTGGGGATATTTTGACTGGATGTATTCACGAGAAGGGGTTGATAGAAAAGGCATTATTACCTCGATGATTGGCGGCGATTTATCGCACAATGTATTGAACACGCAGTATAATACTTGTGTATTATACTTGAACTACACTATAATTCCGAAGTGGCATATATTTACGCAAGGAATGTATGAAACAGCCTCTGTTACGCACGCTACTGAGGGGATAGAGAAAGGAAAATATCGCACCTCATTAGGTTACTTTGGTGGAATTGAATATTATCCTATGAAGAAAAGTGACTTACACTTTTTTTTAACCTACGTAGGGCGTGCTTATAGTCACACAAGATTAGCGAATATAGAAGGAGAAGATAAATTTACCACAAATCGGGTATCACTAGGATTTATTTGGCAAATGCCCGTATTTTAGGCGAAAGAATTTTATTCCTAACATCTTTTCTTCATAGTAACAAATGTTACAAGAATAAATATTTTAATATTGTAGTTTTGTGCCGATTGATATAAAATAATTTTAAATAAAATGCATTATGAAAAAGTATGTATGTGATGTTTGCGGGTATGTTTATGACCCTGCTGCTGGCGACCCTGATAGTGGAATTGCTCCTGGAACGGCCTTTGAAGATATACCAGAGGATTGGGTATGT
The DNA here is from genome assembly GCA_051646985.1 of Bacteroidales bacterium. GTDB lineage: Bacteria > Bacteroidota > Bacteroidia > Bacteroidales > UBA932 > JAITMY01. The sequence goes on from JBOFDL010000090.1 coordinate 11,152, forward strand.
CCCTTGTGTTTTGTTGGAAAGAGTGATTTTTCAGTTGTAGAATAGCGGTTTTTATTTTTGCTTTCTACGCAGAGCATTTGTTCTTAGAAAAAGACGAGAACTTTACAATTAGATTGTAGCGTTCTCGTTTTTTTTGTATGCATATTTATACCCAGTCTTCCTCTTTGACTTCACCTTGTACCCCAATCACAATTTTTTTGATGGGCACTTTTCGTTGAGCTTGTTGCACAGCAGTTTTTGCCAACTGCAGTAATCCACCACAGCACGGCACTTCCATAATAACTACTTGCAGGGTATTTATTTGAGCATCATTTATCATTGCGACAAGTTTTGCGATGTATATATCTTGTCCCTCATCAAGTTTTGGGCAAGCAATTACAAGGGCATGATTGCGCATAAAGCGATTATGAAAATCGGGATATGCAAAAGCCGTACAATCCGCAGCCAATAATACATCTGTCTTTTGAAAAAAGCTCGCATTAGGATTGACCAAGTGCAACTGTACAGGCCAATGAGTCAGAGCAGAAGTTAAAGGCGATGAACTAGAAACAGGCCGTAAACCCTCCCTTGAGAGACCTTCTGCAACGAACGAACGCTCCATACTTCCTGGACAACCACAAGCAAGTTTAGGCATTTCATTTTTGGGACTTGAGGGAGTTTGTATGCTACTTAAATCAATCACAATATGATGTTCTTCGAGGAATTCTATACCCTCTCGAAAGTAGAGAAGTTCCCCATGTTCTTTAAGATGTTTAAGGTGCGCCAATATTGTATCTTCGCCTTTTGGGGCGATACGTTCCATAACCGCACGTTCATTATAGGCCTCTGCCTGACGCTCTTCAATTTCGATAGCACCAAGGGGGCATTCACCGATACAAGCACCTAAGCCATCACAATACAATTCACTTACAATGCGTGCTTTACCCTCAATCACTTGTAAAGCACCCTCGTGGCAACCCTCTACACAAGCACCACAGCCGTTGCATAGTTCCTCATCAATTTTAATAATGCTTCTTTTGTGTTTCATACGATGATAAATAAATTTATGGATTTGACTGCAAACCTACACAATTAAAAGACTGGAGTTTGTAAGATATGTTACAATGAAATTAAAAACTATTTACCTTTGTTTCCTTGTTGACCAGAACCAGTTTTATAAAAAGAGTTTCAAAGAACACCCGTATTTATGAATAATAACAATGCTTTATTTTTTTGCAACATCTGCCAACAAAAAACAGATGAGGACAACACCTCTATAAAAGCCGTATGCAGCATTGAACATACTCTAAAGACTTTTAAGAAAGGAGAACATATTGCCTATCAAGGCAATCCTGTATCGCATTTGTTTATACTCTCAAAGGGCAAGATTAAGACGGAGATGGTTTTAGACTCTGGCTTAGCCATTCCGATTGAAGATATTTCTGCGCCTTACCCTTTAGCGACAGCCTTTATATTTGCCGACAACAATCGCTTTCCTGTAGATGTGATTGCCTTATCAAATTGCGAGTTGATGGTAATAAGCAAAGATGCCGTAGAGCGACAAATGGCAAAATGTCCAAATTTTTGGCGAGGATTTATGGCATTTAATGCCAATCAAATACAATTTTTATCAGAGCGCATTAAAGTATTATCACAAAAGGGCATTAAAGCCAAGTTGGCCTATTATATTTCGCAGAGGGCGAAGCAGGGCAATTTTGATTTAGAGCGGAGTATTACTTCTTTAGCGGAATACTTTGGGGTAGAGCGACCCTCTTTATCGAGGGAATTATCTGCGATGGTGCGAGAAGGGGTGATTCTTTTGGACAATGGTGTTGGAAAGATTTTAGACTTTAAAAAAATTAAAAAACTAATGGAATGATAAGCAAAACAGAGGCTCGACAAATAGTCGCATTAAGAGCAAAAAGTATTGCCACTGCACAAAAGCACGTTAGTGCAAGGCGTGTATTTGAGCAAGTGAAGTCTTTACCTCAATTTAAGGCTGCAAAGAACATTCTTTGTTATTGGGCATTAGCCGATGAGTTACCTACACAAGAATTTATTCTAGAGACGGCTTTAAGCAAAACGATATTTTTACCCGTAGTTACAAGAGCGGGGCTTCTTATTAAGGAGTTTAGGGGCATAGACCATTTAAGCAAGGGAGATTACTATAAGATACTTGAGCCTACACAAGGCGAGGCGATAGACTTAGAGCATATAGACTTGGCGATTATTCCTGCCGTAGCATTTGACACACAAGGCACACGCATAGGGCGTGGAATGGCGTATTATGATAGGCTATTAGCCAAGGCAAAGTGTTACAAGATAGGCGTATGTTTTAATCTCCAGATGTTTCCTTGCTTACCTTTTTCGGCGCATGATGTGCCGATGGATAAGATACTATGGGGATAAGAGGACTGGGATTTTGCACAAAAAACCTTCTCTGCCTCAGTGCAGCCACTCCAAGAAAAAGTAAATATTAATTAACCAATTAACAAAATAAAAGAGGCTGCACCAAGGCAAAGAAGGTAAAAGACCTTATAAATATGTAAAGAACATTGTGCCAATAGGCAAAAGCGATGCTTTCCAAAACAACCTTTTAGAAAAGCCTATAAAAAACCCTCTCTACTATACGCCCATAGCCCAACTAAGAAATGTAACTCACTAAATTACCAGAACAAGGCTCTAAACGAAGTAGAGAAGGTAAAAAAAACTCTCTTCCCCAGTGCAGCCGCTCCAAGAAAAAGTAAATATTAATTAACCAACTAACAAAACAAAAGAGGCTGCCACCAAAGCAAAGAGGGAAAACCCAAAAACTAGGTATCTAAACCATGTTCTCGTACACAACGTAAGGGTAAAGCATCTCTATACGATGCGTTGTTTACAGTAGTGTTTTGTTGTAAGTATCGGTAAGTATAGTCAAGAAAAAGACACTCATGCTTGCCGTCAGAATTTGCGGTAGAACTTAAAAAATAGGCTCGATTTATTCCATAAAAAGTAGGATTTTTAGTTGATCCGCTAATATAATTCCGTCGCCATCCTGAAGGCTGTAGAGAAAATCCATAATAGTCAATGGGTCTTGCCCCGTGCAGTCGCTTTGAGCCAACGCCGTACCAAGGCCAAATAGGATTGGTGGGGGTATTAAACATACTATCTCTAACCTGCGTTCTGCGTCCACTCAAGGTTGACTGCAATTTCTGTGGTGCGCCTTCGCGATAGGAACTAGTATAGTGCGAGCTTCCAGCAGATCCATCATGATAATGATGGCAGGGTACAGAGGGGGGAATAACAGAAGAACTTGTGGTTCTTGGCACTTGTGTTTGCGCCTTGGTATCATCATCACAACCTTCTACAAAGTTGAACATTACGCCTATATCTTTTCGAGCAGGGATTACCCAACCTTTAGGACAAACGCCTTGTGCGGTACTCCATGCCGTTATGCCTTGAAAGGCATCCCCTGTGGGTGCCATCCCATTGCGCATCATTACATTTTCTGGGGGATATAATACTCCGTAAGTATCACAGGCTTCGTCAGGTCCGCCTACGGCTTCAGAACCTGACAACTCAGGGTTTGACACCCCATTTGGGTACTTAAAGGCGCGACTATTTGGGCACCAGTAGGAGCCAAGGGGGTCGGTGGGGGCAGGTGAGATTGGAAAACCATCCCAAGCTGTATTTTTAATAAGGTTTTTGGTATAGTTAAGGTTTTGTGCTAGCCACCAGCGGCCTTGTCCTTTGTTGTAGGTGCTAAGATGCGGCATTGCAACCATGCGGTATATCTTGCAATCACGGTGGTCAACCATAAAGCCCTCCCAGTTCTTTGCGCCACCTGTGCGTTTGCTGCAAGCCAAAAGGTCGAAGTTCTTGTCTTTGTAAGGACAATTTTTGTGAATGCTGGTGCTATCCACAACCACATCTGAGCCTGCTGCGCCACAGCCTTTGCATGAGAAAAAGGTTTGGTACTTCGAACTTACGCGAATTTTAGCAGCATTGGCAGCTATGGTATCGTCATTGTTAAGGGCAAAGCGCAAGCGGTAACCCCCTGCGGTGGGTTCGCTCAAGGTGAAACTGTCGGCAGAGACTGTACAGTTCTTTTGATTGTTCAATAAACTGTCAATCTTTACCTTGCGTCCTCCCGTAAGGGAGTCTTGTCCTGCATAGTAAATCCAAAATTCGGCGGCATCTTGAAAGCAGGTTTGTTTGTCGTACATTATCTCAACCATGAGTTTTTTGTTG
>JBOFDL010000091.1:0-7517 GCA_051646985.1 Bacteroidales bacterium
GTGCAAAAATCACGGGAGAAATTTCGCCTAAAACCTATGTAGGTGCAGCCCTTGTAGAGCTCCTACACTGTGCCACACTTATGCACGATGACGTAATAGACGATGCAGAAAAAAGACGTAGCGCTCTTTCCATAAAAGCTCTTTGGGATTCAAAAACTGCAATATTATCAGGCGATTTTCTGCTTGCTCGAGGAATGCTTCTCGCCGTGGAGAATAAAGCAAATGAATTTCTAGAGGTCATTTCAAACGCCATTCGTTTAATGAGTGAAGGAGAACTTCAACAAATGGAACGAGCAAAAAAATTGCGCTACTCAGAAAAAGAATATTTTGAAGTTATTTACAAAAAAACCGCCACACTTATTGAAAGTTGCACCTCAATTGGAGCCTACTCCACCAATGCAAACAGTGAGAAAGTTCACGCGATGAAGTTATATGGAAAGCACTTAGGACTTGCATTTCAACTACGTGATGATGCAATGGATTATATCTCTGCAAATAATCTATTCGGAAAAACAAGTGGAAATGATATTCGTGAAAAAAAAATAACACTTCCTCTAATTTACGCCCTCACCAAAGTCAGCAAAAATGAACAAAAAGAGGTTCTTTCATGGGTAGCCACTGCAAAATTTACGCAAAAAAACGTAAAAAAAACGATCGATTTTGTTATGCAGCAAAAGGGAGTAGAGGAGTGCAATAACTATGCTATCAAAGAAAGTATAGTTGCAAAAAATGCTCTTGAAATATTTAGTTCTTCAATTGAAAAAGACGCACTTTGCGCACTTGCAGATTATGCCGTAAATCGCAAAAAATAAAAACCTCCTCAAAAAATATTAACTTTGCTAGAGTACAATTATCGTACAAATACGAATCTAAATTTATTAAAAAGATGACTCCAATCCCATCATCAGAACTCATAATTAATGAAGACGGCAGTATTTTTCACCTACACCTTCATCCTCATGAAGTTGCAAATACTATAATTCTAGTCGGTGATCCTGCCCGTGTAGCCAATGTCTCAGCACACTTTAGCAAAATTGAAACCATTAAACACAATCGCGAATTTGTAACGCATACAGGTTTATACAAAGGCACTCGTATAAGTGTAATTTCAACAGGTATTGGGACAGACAATATTGATATTGTAATTAATGAACTTGATGCACTAGCAAATATCAACCTTAAAACACGTCTGCCCAAAGTCAAAAAAAAATCCTTACGCATTGTACGATTAGGTACTTCAGGAGCATTACAACCAGATATTACATTGGGAGCAATAGTAAGTTCAGAGATTTGCATTGGCTTCGACGGATTACTTAATTTTTATGCAAAACGAAATGAAATGTGTCTATTAGAAATAGAAAAAGCATTTATAGAACATACCGTATGGAATGAGCTTTGTGCAAAACCCTATTTTATAGAAAATTCTCAAGATTTAATTACACTATTTGCAGACAGCACTGAAAAAGGGATGACTATTTCTGCTCCGGGATTTTATGGACCACAAGGACGAGTTTTACGACTTCCCCTTGCAAATAAAAACTTAAATCAAAAAATAGAGACATTTCGTTTTGAAGGAAAGCGAATTACTAATTTTGAAATGGAGGGATCAGCCATTGCAGGCTTATCTAAATTACTCAATCATCAATCTTTAACAATATGCACTATTATTGCTAATCGTGCCATACTTGATATGAATGTTGACTATAAAAAATCTGTAAATAATATGATTGAACTAGCACTAGAAAAACTAAAGTAGAATTTTATGATTGATAAAAAAATTGCGACAATCATTTCTTTACTTGATGACGATGATCCTGAAGTCGTGGAAATAATTACCAATCAATTATGTGATAGAGGCGAACAGATTATTCCTGCACTTCAATCAGCTTGGCTAAGTTCTCAAAACGAACTCCATGCACAGCGGATAAATCATGTCATTAGAACAATTGCAAAATTTACTGCAAAACAAGAGTTATATAAATGGGTAAAAAGTGGGGCTGAAGACATGTTAAATGGAGCATTATCTGTATGCAAATTATTTGAACCTAATATAGCCCTTGATAGAGTCATAAATGATTTTGAAAAAATCATTTCAAGTATTTGGCTAGAACTTCATGACAAATTAACTGCACTTGAAAAAGTCAGTATAATCAATCAAATTCTATTTAAAAAATGCAAGTTTACAACAACAATATCTGGAATTAATGAACCAAATCTATTGCTAAGTAAAGCATTACTTTCAAGAAATGGCGCACACATAACAATGTCAATAATATATGTAAGTATTGCACAGCGCATCAACCTTCCGATCAATGGAGTTGCTCATCCGCAAAGTACCCTACTTGTTTATCATCAACCGCCAAAAAAAAATGCTTTTTTTTTTATTGACCCATTACAAGGAATTATTCTAGGAAAAGAAAAATTAATAAGCATAATAGCCGAAATTCAAAAAACACAAGACCTTCGCGATACAAGTTTCACTCCCTGCAATAATGCAACTTTGCTATATCGCTATGTTTATCTAATTCGTGAATTTTACAAAAATACAAAAAATACAAACAAAATAGATATAGCAAATGAAGTCCTAAAAATTCTTGCTAACAAAATCTAACTCGAATAAAAATCTACAAGATGTCACTCTCCAAGACTAAAAAAGCAACTTCCCATATGCTTTAATTTGTTGAGATAATTGTTGAGACTGCCCACTAGTACAGAAGTCAAGTAGTGCCCAAAAATGTTCTCCATGATTCCGATGTTTAGTATGACAAAGTTCATGCAATATCACATAATCAATTAACTCGTCAGGCAAACACATTAAGTATAAACTGAAATTCAGATTATTGAGAGAGGAGCAACTTCCCCAACGAGTGAACATATTTTTTACCGAAATTTTATTGAATAAAAATCCATATTTTTGGGCTAAAACCGTAACACGAGAAGGTAATTCATTTTTAGCATTATTGCGCATCACTGCAATTTCCTCTATAGAAAAATGCTTCCGAGATTTTTCTATAATACGTATTTTTTCTTGTGTTTTTTTAATCCAATTAATTTTTTCTGTCAAAAAAAGGCGGACTTGATTATAAAGGATATAGGAAGGATAGGAAATATGAACTAATTGACTCCCTTTAACAACAATACGAATACTTCGAATCCTTTGTTTTTTCGTAAAAAAAACCTGCCCTAAATCTGAATGATTTATGATATACTGTTGTTTATCCTTTGCCATAAACAGCAGAACTTTCTAAATGGAAAAATAGATGCAATTAACTGGAAAGAAGCCAACCCTTACCATATTTTTTCGATTGTAGATGAAGATGTTTCTCTGCTTCATATCGGATCGAACTCTTGTATAAAACAACAATATACCCAGCAGAGTTCTCCATTGTTGTAACTATCTCGGGCGACAAGCCCCATTCATTTAAAGTATAACAAAAAGCAACTGCCTCATCTAAAGATGAAAAATTTGCAATAGCCACATAAAAAATCCCTTGTTCAAGATCGACTATCTTAGGCGTATATGGGGCATTATTTAATGTGGATGTACGAGAATTTGATTGTTCCACTTTTTTTACAATATCATCATAAATAATCAATAAATCCTCACTAAACCACAACATCCCTGCAATAATTCCAGAGAGAAAAAAAATACACCCTAGCCATAGCAAACCTCTCGATTTCTTTCTAGTATAAGTCGGCAATATATCATCTCTATCTACATCCAACGACTCTCGTTCTTGACGAAGTTTTAGCGCTCGTTCTATTTCCTCTTGACGTCTTTTTGTATCTGAGTCCTCATCTGTAGTTGCGGAAAGACTTCCTCTTCGATTTTCAACGGTTTTAATCCATTCCTCTAAAGATTGTGTCGCTGCATCAATTTCTCTAACTTTTTGAGCAACAATAGGTATTGGTGGAGCGTAAGATAAATGCTGTGGTGTTAATGTTCCAAAGGACGAATGTTGCGAAGCATTGGCTTCGCCAAATGCTCTTTTGGGTACAATTCCATCAATAGGTTGGTATTGTTTTTTAATGGCAGCATCTGCCATTATTTCTTGAAATTTTTGTTGAGCAAGTTGTTCATTACTTGCACGTAAAAACTGCACAAGGCCGTGGGCATCTTCATAGAGAATCCCCATTTTATCAATGTAGTAAAAGCGTTTTTCTGCAATGGTTTTCTTAATCTCCCCGACAAGCATTGCAATTTTTTCTCCCGCTTGTGCAAGTGTAATACCCTCCATTTGCACCACATGATTTTCTAAAAGACCATCATTAAAACGCAAAAATGGACTAAATGTCGTTTTATCAAGGGTTTTATATCGCGTTAAAAAGGCCCCAAGATTAGGAATAATTACCCTCGGATTATCCTGCACAAAATCGGCCAAATAACTAGTTATCATGCGATTAACTCTTTTTTTTAACAAAATTATCTTCAAAGATAACAAAATCCTTATTGCAAAACAAACAAAAGAACACAATCACAAAAAATAGTTAAAACATCATCCCAGATCTAATTAATAAGTACTTTTACTCTGTTTTTTCTCAATACTCATCCAACTCTACAATGAGGCATCTAATTTTCTTGCAATTATCGAGTTGCATTTTTTTATGTATAGTAATTTTCTCATGCAAAGGAGGGCATAATGAAGATGTCAATATAAAGGGCAATTTTTATACGCCTCGCTACGCCTCAGGTTTTTGTATTGATACTTTTAATGGAAAAAAAATTCTACATATAACTCAGCCTTTTCAAGAAGCAAAAAAACAACATTATAGTTATTGTTTAGAAAATGACCCACAACGTATTATTTGTCTATCAACAACCCATCTTGCAATGCTAAAATGTATTGACCAAGAGCATAACATTGTAGGATTGGCAAATGCAAAGTTAGTCTACGACTCTATTTTTTACAAAAAATCATTATTGGGTGAAATAGTAGATATTGGCTCCAATGGAGTTATTAATATTGAGAAAATATGGGAATTACGCCCTGATTTGATATTAGTATATGATATTGATGGGGAGTTTAAAAGTGTTATCCGCAAATTGAAGGAATTAAATATTCCAGTATTATATATTGGTGAATATGTAGAAAAACATCCTTTGGGAAAGACTGAGTGGATTATTGCCCTTGCAGCTCTTTGGAACAATGAGGAACAAGGAATTAAAAAATTTAATGAAATTGAGTCTCTATATGTAGAAGCCAAAAACAAGTTAGAATATACCTCTAAGAAAACACAAGTTTTACTTAATGCCCCTTGGGGAAATGCGTGGTTTTTACCTGGTGCACAGAGCTATATGAATACATTTTTACTTGAAGCAAATGGCGAAAGTATAGTGCCTTTAATTAATCAAGGTAAAAGCCATCCCTTTGACATTGAGTATATTTTTGGTTTTGGAAAAATCGCTGATGTTTGGATAAACCCAGGATCGGCTCAATCTTTAAAAGAATTAGTTAGAATGCATCCTCTTATTCCAATGATAAAAAATCAAAGAAACATACGAATATTCAATAATAATAAACGTATTAACTCTAATGGAGGAAATGACTTTTTTGAGTCAGGAGTAGTTTGTCCTCATCTTATTTTGAGAGATTTAATAGCTATTTTCCACCCCATTCACTCACAGCATCATTCATTTGTATATTATCAACAATTAAAATAATGGCATTTTTGTAACTTAATCTTTTAGTTATAACTTTGCTTTATGAGCACATTTTTGTGTAGATGTTCAAAAAAGCAATTATCGCATCCTCTTTCTTACTCCAAGTAATGCTTTGTATGGCAAAAATTGGAGGGAAAAGTACATATAGTTTCCTCAAAGTCAACTCATCGCCAAAACTTGCAGCAATGGGAGGAGTACTTGAGAGTCCGATTTACAATGACGTCAGTATGATTGCATATAATCCTAGTTTACTTGACAGTACTCTTCATCAACAAATTGGCATTAATTATCTGTATTACCCAGGTAATATTTCAAACACAACAGTTAGTGGGGCGTTTTGTTATAAATATGGAACTTTCGGTGCAAATCTCACTAGCTTTAATTATGGCTCCATAGATAGTTTTGATGAACTCGGCGAATCTTTAGGAATGTTTACCGCGAATGAATTTTCAGTCAACGTATATTACTCGCGCTCAATCTTAAAAAACATCAATATTAGCGTTGGATTAAGCAATATTATTTCACAACTAGAACGCTATAAATCGTATGGATTAGCAGTACATTTGGGTGCTCGATACCTAAGCAATGACCGACTTTTTAGTTCATCCTTGCTTATAAAAAATATAGGACATCAAATCATCCCTTACACCTCTGGAAATTACGAATCTCTTCCATTTGAAATACAATGGAGCGTTTCTAAAAAATTGTCGAATGCTCCGTTTGGAGTGTCACTTACGTTAACAGATTTGCAAAACTTTAAAATCTACAATAATTTAAGAAAAAAAAGTGCTGCTGTAGATAATAAATCTGAATCTTTATTTATGCGTGCAAGTAAAGAGTTATTGTGTCATATAAATATTGGAGCAACAATTATTCCTTCGAAATATTTTACAATTATGGGAGGATATAATTTTCGCAGACAGAATGAATTGTCAGTAGGCGAAAAACTCGGTGGAGGAGCTGGATTTTCATTAGGATTTTCCGTGCACCTTCGTCGTTTTGAAATTAACTATGGACTCGCGATGTATCATATTGGTGCAAATAGCAACCATATAGGACTTATTTTCAAATTATATAATCCATAACCTTATTTAAGTTTGCTGTATGAAAAAAGATATTATTATTGCTATTGATGGACACTCTGCTTGTGGGAAAAGCACCTTTGCTAAAGCAATTGCACAACATTTAGGATATACATTTATTGATACTGGTGCAATGTATAGATCTGTAACACTGTATGCATTAGAACATCAGATCATTCACGCAGACAGTTTTATTGACAAAGAACAACTTATTGAAGAACTTCCCAAAATTGACATCCAACTTCGATACAATAAGCAAACTATGGATACTGAGGTACTTTTGAATAATAAAAATGTAGAAGGTAAAATTCGCCATGCAAATGTTTCTCAATATGTAAGTCTAATTGCAGAAATTGCACAAGTACGTGAAAGGCTAGTTGCACTACAGAAAAAAATGGGGCAACTAAAAGGAATTGTAATGGATGGTCGAGATATTAGCACAACCGTTTTTCCAAATGCTGAAATAAAGATTTTTATGACGGCTAGCATTGAGGTGCGCACACAAAGGAGACATAAAGAAATGTTGCAAAAAGGAATTGATATGCCTATAAAGGATGTACAGCATAATTTACAAGAACGCGATAGAATAGATGAAAGTCGAAGCAATAGTCCGTTAACAAAAACACCAGATGCTATTTTACTTGACAATAGCAACTTGAGTCTCCAACAACAAATGGAGTGGATAATAAACGTAATAAATAGTCGTAACCTTTAAAACTGTATTTGAAATCTCCGAATATACTGTTCTAAAAATGAAGGGCTTACTATCTTTA
>JBOFDL010000092.1:0-1778 GCA_051646985.1 Bacteroidales bacterium
TTTCACATTGGTAGGAGTGCACGCAGGCGTAGCAGGTAGTTTTTTTGACAACTCACGTATAGTTTCCTGCTGGCTCTTAATTAACTCCCACATTTCATTATTACCCTCCTCTTTTGTTGGCACTTCTCGCAACATTGAACCTTTATCTAATATTAGCCAGTCTGTATTGATTTGCGGAAACTTGAAAAGAATTTTTTGCAACTTATCTACTCCAACACCATCTCCTATACTGCTATAAGTACCATCTGCAAGTCCACACATCTTTTCTGCCTTTCTTCCAGATATTCCTAACTCTTTGAATATCAAGTCTAATTTATTTTTTATTGCCATCTTGATAAAAATTTACTTCACGAGTCTTGCTTTTGAAGATTATTCTCTTCATATTTGCATTGTCGTTTATTTGATAGCTTAAATGTAAGTTCAAAAGTAAGCAAAAACGCAAGTAGCTAAAATACTAAATTAATAGTAGTTATAAAATTTTTTAATTAAAAAATCTGTCCAGTTTCTACAAAATCAGTAATAACAGCAATGAGTAAGGAGAGGAAAATACCCCATGGGTTTAAGGCTAAAAAGATAACCAAAGGCGAGATAAGCAGTGTTTATGCCAATAAAATTATACATGAGTATGAGGCTGGAGTGTTGATAATTCGCACTCCAAAGCAAGCCTTAATCATTAGGCGGTATTTGGCTGCACAAAAAAAGGATTATTGTGTAAAGCCAAAGCAGGTAATCCATAATAAGGGGGAGGAGAAAAGGTGAATGCGCTAAAATTGCCTGCGGGCTTGAATGATTGTGCTGTTGAACTGTTCTCGGTAGGAGAGTTTAAGTTGCGTGCCTTGCATAAAGGGCAAGTGGTGGAGTTTGGTCACTTGCCTGAGTATATAACAAAGGTATTGCAGTGTTTTGTGGAGTGTATCACGGGGCGAACTGCGGAGTGTTTGGAAAGGGATTGTTGGTGTTTGTTTGGTGGGTATGATGGAAAGGCGGACGTGGATTGTAATGCTCAAACAATTGAGCCCGAGTATTGGAATTGCGGATTGCGAGAGAAGTGTCCGCATACGGTGCGGATTTGTATAAAAAGCCCTGCTACCCCAAGTGGAAGGGCTTTAAGCAAGCGTGAGATTGAGTATGTAACCCTTAGAGCAAGGGGACTCCAAAATAAAGAGATTGCGGATAAAATGGGGGTGGCTGAGGGAACGCTTAATGCAATGTACAACAAGGTAAAGGATAAGTTAACGCCAAGTGGTACGGAGATAGGGGGTTTTCGCCCTGATGCAAATTTTTTGACAGTGTATGCCATGAAAAATGGACTGATTTAAATTAGAATAGGTATGGGCAATAAAGGTGAATTGTATTTGAAAAACGGAAAGTTTTATCGAGATGGCGTAGAAGTGCCATTAGAAATAGGCAATGCAGAGCAAATTGCGCTGATAAAACGGATTGAGAAGGAAGTTCCAGAGATAGATATAAGTCTACACACAAGTAGGATGCAATATATTGCATCATGTTGCTTTACTTGTGAGTGTGGCAATGAAATAGTGGAGGAAAAATGGGACTGCGAAGCTGAATCCTTTGGTGAACCTGAGCCTATAGAAGAATTTGAGGGGGATACAATCGTGTGCGAAGAATGCGATAGAGAGTATGTTGTAAACCGCAATAAAACGGTGTCTATTAAACAAAAAGAAAAACAAGAGGAAATATGCCCACAGTTATTTATATCAGCGGAAAAATAAGCAACCTGCCCACAATGCAGGTGCGTGATAAGTTTGAGGCTGCAA
>JBOFDL010000093.1:0-2018 GCA_051646985.1 Bacteroidales bacterium
GCACTTTTATATTTTTGACTAATCAATTGTAATATTGTACGGAATTCGTGTTTGAATTGTGCGATGCATCTTAATAATTTCTGTAAAAGGAGGATAATTTTGCAAGAGATTATCCATTGGATTTTGCATTATTTTAATTGCTACTTGCTCAAAGCCCTCTAAAAGCAGTTCAAAGGTGTTTTTTTGGATAGGTAGTTCAACAATTTGATATTGTTCTAGATTGGCAAGTAAAACGGCTTTGTCAATGGCTGCATTTAAGCCCCCAAAATCATCAATTAACTTTATGTTCTTTGCATCTACTCCACTCCATACACGCCCTTCAGCAATCTTTTCTACTTGCTCCTTCGTTATATATCTCCCGCTTTCGACATGATGAATGAAAATCTTATAAATTTGTTCTATTTGAGATTGAAAATAATTGCGCTCTCCTTCACTTAACGGACGAGTAATATTTCCCATATCAGCATATTGATTTGTGTTTTCTACATCCACAGTAATGCCTATTTTATTTTTTAATAATTTTTTTGCATTAAATAGAACGCCAAATACTCCAATAGAGCCGGTTATAGTGGTTGGACTTGCAAAGATATACGATGCTGGACAAGCTATATAGTATCCACCGGAGGCAACCACGTCACCCATTGATACGACCAAGGGCTTTACCGCCGCAGTAAGTGCAACTTCTCTATAAATAATCTCAGATGTTATTGCACTTCCTCCAGGTGAGTTTATTCTTAAAACAACAGATTTGACAGTACTGTCTAATCTTGCTTTTCGTAGAGTAGTTGCTAACTCCTCTCCTATAAATCGCTCACTTGTGCCCGTTGCCATAATTTCACCTATTGCATATACAATTGCAACTTTATCTAGTGGAACTGTTTTATATGACTCAATACTTTGGGAATAATTTTTTATAGTAATTAAAGTGGGAGACTTGCCTTCTTGTTGAGTAAGTGTTGCCAATTCAGAGAGAACTTCATCTCTATGCTTCAACGCATCAACAATTTTTAATTCAACCGCTGTTTTTGAGTCACGTAGTTCTAAATGCTCAGCAATATTGTTAATTCGTTGTATGGGAATTTGTCGTGCAAGAGAGATGCCTTTCACAATATGTTGCCAAATTGATTCGGTATAGGTTTTAATTTGTGTGCGATTTGCAATGCTCATTTTATCGTACATAAAAGGCTCAACAGCACTTTTAAATTGACCATGACGAATAATTTGAGGTTCAATTTCCAACTTTTCAAGTGTTCCCTTAAAAAACATAATTGATGTGGAAAGGCCTCTAAGATCAACGGAGCCTATAGCATTCATATATATATTATCGGCAATAGAGGCGAGATAATAAGGCTTCTGTCCATATATGTCACTATAACTTACAATAAACTTTCCCGCATTCTTAAAATCAATTAAGGCATTACGAATTTCCTCAATTGTAGCAAGTCCACTCATCGTATACTCCATATCAGTTAAGAGGATACCTTTTATTCTGTCATCATTTTGTGCAGTATTTATACTCCGCAAAATGTCATTTAATCCAATAGTTGCTTGCTGCTTAGACGTTATACTACTAAATGTATTGAATGGGTTATTAACTACTCTATCTACAATTGGTTGATTGAGTGATAGCACCAATACTGAATTGTTTTGCACCTTTACTCCTTGTTGAGAAGAGGACAATATTCCACCTAAGATTGATGCAAAAATAACGAAGATTATAAGAGTTGCCAAGCCAACTCCTATGACCGTTGAAAATATGGATTTAATGAAACTATTCATAAATCAAATAAATAAGAGAAAATTACATTAACGTAAAAAAAAATAGCCAAGAGATGCCTCAATTCCTCTATTATAAATGCTTTTTGATACAGTTTTTGACAAATTGTATAGTCCATGACGATATGCTACTGCAACTTGAAATTGACTAATTTCAAAGCCGACACCTAATTTTAATCCCCAATCAGAGCGATTGAAGTTTGATGTATTCTGCTTTCCATTATCTAAACTCACTTTTTGAG
>JBOFDL010000094.1:0-4676 GCA_051646985.1 Bacteroidales bacterium
ATTACAATGCGTACACACATTTATTTTATCTCAGACCTACACTTAGGTTTACCCGTAGGCGATGCCGCTAAACGTGAGCAAAAAGTAATACGTTGGCTAGAAAGTGTAAGGTGTACTGCAAAAAGTATTTATTTACTAGGAGATATATTTGATTTTTGGTGGGAATATAAATATGTAGTTCCACGAGGTTATGTTCGTTTTTTAGGGAAATTAGCAGAACTAACAGATAGCGGCATACAGATTCACTACCTTACAGGCAATCATGATATATGGGTAAGAGATTACTTATCTACCGAATGTGGAGTACAAGTATATCATAAACCCCAGCAAGTAGAATTAGAAAACAAACGCTTCTTTCTTGCTCACGGTGATGGCTTAGGCAACCCTAGTATAAAATATCGTATTATGAAGTGGATTTTTACAAATCGATTTTTACAAATACTATATGGTAGTTTGCACCCTTGGCTAGCGATTGGATTTGGACAAGCATGGAGCAAAAGAAGTCGCCTAAGTAAAGGAGTTGCAATCTCTTTTAAGGGTGAAGAAAACGAGCATCTTTTTCAATTTGCAAAAACAGAATTAGCCAATCAACCAATAGACTTCTTTGTATTTGGGCATAGGCACACTCCGATGCTATTGCCTGTAAACAATAGTAAAGCACAACTTGCGATATTGAGTGATTGGATACAAGACAGTACTTATGGCAAGTTTGATGGTAACCATTTTACCCTACACCGCTTTGAATAGAATAATAAAATGACCAAAATTGCTAATCTACAACACACTATTAAAAAAGCCGCTTGTAAGGGGCTTCAGGCAGGCCTGAGAACCAGCCGTTGGATATTAAGTATGACACTGGGAATATCCTTTCTTGTTATGATTTTACAGTACTTTGGTGTGATACATTTTTTTGCTCAGTGGTTACGCCCTGTCTTCGTGCCCATTGGATTAAACGGTGATGCCGCATTAGTTTTTCTTTCAGCAGTATTTGTTAATATCTATGCTGCCATAGCAATAATAGACATGGTCGGTTTTGATATTCGCTCAATTACCATACTTGCAACAATGTGTCTGTGCGCACACAATTTATTTATAGAAACAGCCATCCAACACAAAACAGGCTCATCAATTTGGCGCATGATTACTCTACGCATAGGTTTTGCCTTTATCTCCGCCTATATTTTGCATCAACTATTACCTTATAGTGAAACCGTTGCAAATCACCTAATAGAAGCGCCTTTAAAAAATATCCTCTTTATACCTCACTTACTTCATTGGCTACAAAACACATTTATTTTATTAGTGAAAATGTTTTGTATCATCGTATCACTTACAGTACTACAAAATATACTTGCCGAGGTAGGTGTTATCCGTTGGATTGCCAAATTATTACGTCCTTTAATGCTAGTCTTAGGACTTCCTGTTAAAACCTCATTTCTTTGGTTTATTGGGCAAACACTTGGTTTAGCATACGGTGGAGCAGTTATGATTGAAGAAAAAGAAAACGGTAAAGTTTCCCAAAAAGAACTTGATCTTCTCAATCATCATCTTGCTATATCGCATAGCAATATAGAAGACCTTATCCTCTTTGGAAGTATTGGCGCTCTAGTCCCTTGGGTGCTTCTAAGCCGAATAGGTTTTGCTATTCTTGTGGTATGGATACAAAAATTTATCTTGTATTTGCACTTCATCGCCAAAACTCGCATCGGAACAAATGCATCGTGATTATTTTGGATAATTAAACAGCTCTTTTACGTAAATTTCAGAACTGTACAGAGTTTAATTTATACGCATCTTTCGTGTTTTTATAATACCTTTGCTGATTAAATATTTATTCCAAAAGTGGACTTCGAATTAACTGCTGAATATAAACCTACAGGCGATCAACCCACAGCGATTGCCGAATTGGTCAAGGAACTCAATGCAGGCACGCCTTTCAACACACTCTTGGGGGTAACGGGTTCAGGCAAAACCTTTACCATTGCCAATATAGTCGCCCAACTCAATCGCCCAACACTTGTTTTAAGCCACAACAAAACCTTAGCGGCTCAATTATATGGAGAATTTAAGAATTTTTTTCCGAACAATGCCATAGAATATTTCGTTTCATACTACGATTATTACCAGCCCGAAGCATATATGCCAGTGACAGATACCTACATTGAAAAAGATTTGCAAATCAATGATGAAATTGAAAAACTTCGACTTAGTACCACTTCCTCTTTGCTTTCTGGACGACGAGATATTTTAGTTGTCTCTAGCGTATCGTGTCTTTATGGAATTGGCAACCCACAAGACTTTCACAGTAATACAATCAATTTATATGTAGGTCAAGTTTTAAGTCGTCAAAAACTCTTGTATAGCCTTGTCGATGGGCTTTATTCACGTAATGAGGTCAATTTCTCTCGTGGCACATTTCGTGTACGGGGCGATACGGTTGATGTACATCTAGCATATGGCAATCACGCTTATCGTATCATATTTTTTGGAGATGAAATAGAGAGTATTCAAACATTTGAACCTATAAATGGTGGCATTATTTCCACAGAAGAAACTGCAGTAATTTATCCAGCCACGATTTTTGTAACCACCAAAGAGCGTATGCATGCTGCCATTCAATTGATTCAAGACGATATGGTAGAACAATGTGCATTTTTTGAGAAATTAGGCAAATCTGCCGATGCGAAGCGATTACAAAAACGTGTGGAGTTTGATATTGAAATGATGAAAGAAGTAGGGTATTGTTCGGGTATTGAAAACTATTCGCGATATTTTGATGGTCGCAAAGCAGGAGAACGTCCCTTTTGTTTAGTGGATTATTTTCCAAAAGACTTTCTGTTGGTTGTTGATGAAAGCCATGTTACCATACCTCAAATTCGAGCTATGTATGGTGGCGACCACGCACGCAAACAAAACTTAGTGGAGTACGGTTTTCGACTCCCTTCAGCAATAGATAATCGTCCGTTGAAGTTTGAGGAGTTCGAGTCTCTTATCCCACAATCCATTTTTGTAAGTGCAACTCCTGCAGATTTTGAATTGCAAAAAAGTCAAGGAGTCGTTATCGAACAAGTAATTCGTCCTACAGGTTTACTTGATCCGATTATTGAAGTTCGTCCTAGCAATACCCAAGTAGATGATTTAATAGGCGAAATTCTGCAAGTATCTGCAAAAGACGAGCGTATTCTAGTTACCACATTAACTAAACGTATGGCAGAAGAATTAACTCAATTCTTAGAAAAAGCACAAATTCGCTGCCGCTACATTCATTCCGATATAGATACTCTAGAACGAATACAAATTATGGAGGATTTGCGAAGAGGTCTGTTTGACGTACTAGTAGGCGTAAACCTCCTTCGCGAAGGATTAGATTTACCAGAAGTTTCATTAGTTGCCATTTTGGATGCCGATAAAGAAGGTTTTTTACGCAATACTCGTTCGTTAACCCAAACTGCGGGACGAGCAGCTCGCAACATCAACGGCAGAGTCATTATGTATGCCGATAAGATGACTAAATCAATGAATGAAACAATTAGCGAAACCAATCGCAGACGAGAAAAGCAACTTGCCTACAATGAAGAACATGGCATTACTCCCTCACAAGTTGTAAAAACAACAAAAAGTATCTTATCTGGAAAAGAATTAAAGTCCGCAAGTTATTACGCCGAGGAAGCAGAGGCAAATCTAGCCGCCGATCCTGTATTTCAATATATGAATAATGCAGAATTGGAAAAATCTATCAATCGTAAGCGAAAAGCAATGGAGGAAGCGGCTAAAAAGCTTGACTTTGTCGCGGCGGCCAATCATAGAGATGAAATGTATGCACTTCAAAAACTATTAGCGAATCGAGAAAAATAAAATTATAATTTTTCCTACTATTAGTCGAAAATTTTAGAGATTATAGCAATTTCAAAATACAGAAGTCTTATTTTTATATTCTGAATGTCTAGATTAAATATTTTGGCAGGTACTATCATAGCATTAAGTCCTTGGAAATCTCATTTTATCGTCATACATTTACACAAACATTAATTCATCTTTATTCCTCAACAATTACATTTCCATCATCTCTTCACAAAGTAGTAATAATAATCTCAAATATTGAACCCTATGAAAAACATTTCGCAAAAACTAAATCTTTTACTTGCAGTAAGTCTAATTCTTTTGTCTGCAAAAATTGTATTTTTAGACTCGTCAAACAAGTCGAGCAAAGCCACAAACAACAGTGCAATGGAAGTAATATTAAGCCGTCGAAGTATTCGTTCATTTACGGCTCAAACAGTGGAACAGGATAAAGTAGAACAGCTACTTCGGGCAGCAATGTCTGCTCCTACTGCCCGAAATATGCAACCATGGGCATTTATCGTGATAACCGACCGCGCTACCTTGGATTCCTTGGCAAAATTGTCAAATGCAAAGATGCTTTCAAGTGCACCAATGGCTATCGTTGCTTGTGGAGATATGAGTAAGGCAATAAAGGAGAATGGCACTGATTTTTGGATTCAAGATGTATCAGCCGTAACACAAAACATTTTGTTAGCAGCACATGCCTTAGGATTAGGGGCTGTTTGGACAGGTATTTATCCATTAGAGGATAGGGTTTCGTTTGTAAGAACACATCTTGCATTGCCATCAAACGTTATTCCATTGAGTGTTATTCCTGTTGGTTATCCAAACGG
>JBOFDL010000095.1:0-25932 GCA_051646985.1 Bacteroidales bacterium
GGAGAAAATCGCTAAGTTATTACTATCTTCAAAATTAATACATCCCTCTCCAATGATAGGATATTTACTGAATGTGGCAATGCCATATTTATGTTTATTCCGATGTACATTGTAGCAAATGTGTTTGTGAGGAAGTTGAGCTGAGAGTTGTTGTGCAATTAAATCTTCAGGTAGCAGGTCGTCATGTGTATAGAACTCTTGTAGGCAAACCATATCAAATTTTTCGGCTCGAATAAATGTAGCAATCTTGTACAAACTCGTAGTGTCTCGGTGGGAGCGATTTAGTCCAAATAGATTGATATTATAACTCAGTATTTTTTTGTGAGGCAGAATGGTATCGTAATGTTCTTCATTTTTACTAGATAAACAAGGAAGGCGCACAAGACTTTGGGAGAGCATTAAACTGAAAACTACAACAAGAATTGAAGGTGTAATAATCAAGTAGTTTTTTGAGAAAAAGAATAAGCATATCCCAATACAAGCAATATTCAGTAGCATCAATGGAACAAATGCAATACTGAAGATGGGCAAGAGCCAAAAAAATGCAGGACTAATATACACAGATAAGCAAGACAACAATAAACTTGCCGTGAGTGCTAGGTGAATGAGATGAAAAATGTATTGAATGATTTTATGCAAAATCTTTGGCGTATGTGGTTAGAAGAAATGTGTATTGCGCCTTTGCCAATACCGAATGAGAAAAAATCCAAATAACATGCCTCCGATGTGAGCAAAGTGTGCGATATTGCTTCCTGGATTTTGAAAGCCTAAAAATAATTCAAGCCCAGCATAAATCATAACAAAATATTTTGCCTTAATTGGCATAGGAGGGATTAAAAGCATCAGTTGAGTATTAGGAAAGAGCATTCCAAAAGCCAGCAAGACACCAAATACTGCGCCACTTGCTCCTACTGTAGGAATATCAACAAGCATATTTAACAATTGACGAACATAACTCTCTGCTTGTGCCATCAGTATAGGACTTTGTGGGTCATAATCCCACGCTTGCACAAATTTATCTATAAGGTCGGTGTTGACTTTTCCGATAAAATTTTCGGCAACAAAAGTTGAAAATGCGTCGGGCGTTAAAGTGTTGAGAACCCCTTGAGCCGCTTGATGAACTTGTGAAAGTTCAATCCAATTGACTGTCGTGTGCAGAAGAGCTGCGCCAAGTCCTGTAACAAAGTAATAAGTTAAAAAGCGTTTTTGTCCCCAAACTTGTTCTAATGTTGTTCCAAATATAAATAAAGCATACATATTAAAGAATAAGTGCATCAAGCCACCATGCATAAAAAGATGCGTAATAAATTGATAGGGATGAAAATGCTGAGAGGTTGGATAGTATAAGCCTAAGACTTGTGTTAGATTAATACCCACTCGCTCGGCAAGCATCGTGAGTACAAGCAGAGAGATGTTTAATATGATAATGATTTTTACGGTAGGACTAATATTTCTCATTTTCTTTAATGTTTCAAAAAACGTTTATCAAATTCTTCAATTCCCATAAATTGTATAGTGGGCTTTCCACTGGGACAAATATCGGGTGATTTGCAGGCCAAAAGGCGAGTTACGAGACTTTGCATTTCGGCATCGGCTAAACTAGAGCCTACGGATGTGGCTAGGCTTTTTGCCATACTTGCAGCCACGATATGTTGATGATTTTCAAGTAAACTGCGTTCTTCTTGTTTCAGCAATGTTACCAGATTTTCAATCAATTTATCGGGATTCTTTTCGTGAGCGGCAGCGGGCATAGCGTGAATAACAATGGTACAGGAACCAAAATCGTTAATCTCTAATCCCATTAATTGTAAATCTTCTTGTACGCTCAACAGGAGTGTATGGTCGGACAGTGGGAGTTCGATAGAGAGAGGAAACAATAATTGTTGTCGAGGCATTGTGTGAGTCGTATGCATTAAAAATTCTTCATACAATACTCGTTGATGTGCTCGTACTTGGTCAATGAGCATGAGGCCTGATTTTACCAAAGTAATAATATACTTGCCTTTTAATTGGAGAAATTTACCTTGAGGTTCTTCTCCTTCATTTAGGCTTAGTTGCTGTTCGCTTTGAGCGTTAATGGTTGAGGATACAATAATGTTTTCTTCATCCTGAAGGGCGGTGTCAGTTCCTGAGAAAAAGGGATGATTGTTTTCTGCCGTTAAGTTATCGTATAGTTTTTGCCAATCTCTAGAGGATTGGTGTTTGCGTGCAGAGGGAATTTGTGCTTGATTGTCAAAGGGATTGTAGTTGTGATTAACGGAAATTTGTGGAGCGGAGATACTGTCTGTTTTACGAGGCATTGACATTCGTATCTCTGGTGGTACATCAAAATCAAGGCGAGGGGCAAGGGCATATTTGCCAACAACTTCACGAATGGCGGCATTGATGATTTGCCAAATAATTTTTTCGTCCTCAAACTTAACTTCTGTTTTTGTGGGATGAATATTAACATCAAGTTTGTCAAGTGGAACCTGCATATAGAGAAAGAACGAGGGATAATACCCTTCGGGCAATAATTGCTCATAGGCACGTTGTACGGCAGAGCGAAAATAAAGACTATGAAAATAGCGACCATTTACAAAGAAGTATTGTTTGTCTTGCTCCCTTACACTAGCTTCGGGTGTGGTAATAAAGCCGCTTAATTGTACCACTTCTGTTTCCACCTTCACATCAAGCAATCCCTTTGTCCAGCGCGCCGTTCCGAACATTGCCGTAATGCGCTGCTTGAGGTTACTTGAGGGCAAATCATATTCCTTGCGTCCATCTCTATGTAAAGAAAGGGCGACTTGAGGATAACACAAGGCTATTCGTTTGAATTCTTGTTCAATATGACGCAATTCAGTGGTGTCGGCTTTCAGAAATTTGCGTCTTGCGGGTACGTTATAGAACAAGTTGCGCACAGAAATTGAGGTACCTATGGGATTACTAATTTGTTCTTCGTTCTCAAAAGTTCCTCCATTAATAACAATGCGTGTGCCAATCTCTTGATCCGCTGTGCGGGTTTTGAGTTCAACCTCTGCTACGGCTGCAATCGAGGGCAATGCTTCGCCTCGAAAGCCAAAGGTCTCGAGTGCAAATAAATCTTGTGCAGAGCGTACTTTAGAGGTGGCATGACGTTCAAATGCTAAACGAGCATCTGCACTATTCATTCCAGAGCCATTGTCAACGATTTGTATCAATGTGCGGCCTGCATCTTTTATAATAAGTGTTACTGATTTTGCTCCCGCATCAATTGCGTTTTCAACCAATTCCTTGACTACAGAGGAGGGGCGTTGTACGACTTCTCCTGCAGCAATTTGGTTCGCAACACTATTGGGGAGTAGTTGAACTTTATTTTGCATACTTATTATTTCTCAGATAGGCGCAAAGGTAATAAAAACTTATAGATGCATCAATACTTAAATTGTTTATCGTTTTTGGAGCATCAATGTTTGCAATATTTATCTTCAGGGAGAAAGAGATGAAGGGAAATTTATTCTTCATCAAACAATTAATCCATTTATTCGGCTGAGAGAAAGGCTCTACATCTAAAAAAAAATATAGTTGTTGTAGAACGCTGAAGCAGTGTCAGCAGTGGTTGGTATAGGCTTGAAGGTCTTCGTGAAGGTTTCAGCAAGTGTTGATAGTATGCCGAAGGTCTTCGTGAAGGTTTCAGCAAGTGTTGACGGTATGCCGAAGGTCTTCGTGAAGGTTTCAGCAAGTGTTGACGATATGCCGAAGGTTTTCGTGAGGGTTTCAGCAAGTGTTGACAGTATGCCGAAGGTCTTCGTGAGGGTTTCAGCAAGTGTTGACGGTATGCCGAAGGTCTTCGTGAAGGTTTCAGCAAGTGTTGACGGTATGCCGAAGGTCTTCGTGAGGGTTTCAGCAAGTGTTGACAGTATGCCGAAGGTCTTCGTGAAGATTTCAGCAAGTGTTGACACTGAAAAAATATAAATCCTCAAAAAAGAAATACAAGAGGTCTCTATTTAGAGGCCTTTATGATGATATAAGTGTTCTTATTTACGCCAAAAAGTATTCTGAAACTACGGAATAAACTTCGTTTTGTTTAACGAAGGATACTATTTTTAGATTGATTCATATTAATATGAGTGTGATTTCGCGTAAAAATACTGCAATAGAGAATGAGCATTTTGTTGTTTTGCAGAAAACAAGTAAACACGAATGTGCAAAAAAACAGATATAACAAGGGATAATAATGGGTACAACATGGTACAATAAAGGTACAACAAAGAGTGTGATTTTTGGTAAAATAAGGGCAAGTATGATAATATTTGATTTGCTGTATCCCTTTATTTACAAAGAAAAAACCCGCAACGCTTAAAAACGTTACGGGCATATAGTGACTCCAGCAGGGTTCGAACCTGCGGCCCACAGATTAGAAATCTGTTGCTCTATCCAACTGAGCTATGGAGCCTTTAAGGATTGCAAAGATAGAAAAAATGTACGCAAGTCTAAAATTTTATTTTCACTTATGCGCTAGGGCTGATAAATAAATTTGTAATTTCCTGCATTGTATATAGGGACAAAATTTTCTGAATCGCCTTCTGATGGCAAACAATAATGTCTCATCATGGAGGTTTTGTCTAAAAAAAACATTTTACTTGGCATACATTCAACTCGTTCAAAGCCTAAGAGTTTATAACTCTTCCCATTCCCCCAATCGCAATCCACATAAGTCATTATATCATTCGGCA
This sequence comes from Bacteroidales bacterium, assembly GCA_051646985.1. Lineage (GTDB taxonomy): Bacteria > Bacteroidota > Bacteroidia > Bacteroidales > UBA932 > JAITMY01. The sequence goes on from JBOFDL010000095.1 coordinate 4,695, forward strand.
TTTTCTCTCGAACAAAATGTGCAAGAAGTTTACTTAAGCCCCCCGCAACGACCACGCCCGTAGCATTCGCAAAGCGCAAAAGCTCATGTGAGCGATAATTCTCGCCTTTTTGCTTCATTCTACAGCCTCTCGAAAATAAAGCAACTGCAAGAAGTTCATCTTTTAAGAATAATCCATATTTATACAATCCATCAAGAGGAACTTGAAAATGATGTGCTTCTAAAAATCTTAATGCCTGTGAACGATTCAGTGTACATACGCTTGTTTGTCGAGCATGATAACGTGTAAAATCTCCCAGTAAAGTAGCAATGCGAGCTTCTACTTGGGCTTTTTTACAGTGCCAAATATCTTCCCAAAGATGAATTAAATGAATATCCTGTTGAGAAAATTGAGCTGTAAGCGCACTAAAAAACAAAGCCCCCCCATCTCTGCCCTCAAACGTATAATAAGTAGATAAGTCAATTAAATGAAAGGCAAGTTTTTTTTCAGGAACCTCTATAATTTGAAAGGGAGTATTATAGATTTTTGAGGGAATAGAGCGTAACTCGGCAAAGCAAGAAATGTGATGACAAATTGCACTTGCAAAATCAGTTTTCATTGTAATGTTTTGCTAAAGGCTACAATGTTTTTTGCGAATTCGCTCCACGATAATTCTTGTTTAAAATCTCGAATCCCATTAATGAATTTTGAACTATCTTCATTAAAGAAATCAATAATTCCTTCGTGAATAGCCTTTGGATTTGGCGCTACGATTAAACCAGTTTTACGATGTAGCACACTCTCATGTAATCCTCCTACGTTTGTTGCAATAATTGGCACATCAAAATGATAGGAAATAGAGGTAATTCCGCTTTGTGTCGCGGATTTGTAGGGCAAAATGCAAACATCTGATGCTGAAAAAAAATCAGGAACTTCTTCGTTTGCAACATATCGCGTATAACAAAAAACATTTTTTGCATTGGGCAATGCTGCAATTTGTTGACTATACTTATCAAATTCTCCATAAGGTTCGCCTGCAATTAGGAGTTGATAATCGTTTGATAATTGAGAAAACGCTTCAAGCAACCAATCAAGTCCTTTATAATCTCGAATTAAACCAAAGAATAGAAGTGTTTTTTTGCTTTCCGATAATTTAAGTTTTTTTCGTGCGCTTTGTTTTTCGAGTTTCTCGCCAAAGTGGTCATAAAGTGGATGAACTGAGAATTTTATGGGCTTTTGTGGAGAGACTTCTCTAAAGTCTTGCTCAACTGATTGACTTAATGCAATGCCTCCATCTATGTTTTTTGAAAAAATGCGCAGCAAAACTTTATCAAAAAAGTGAGGCTCGTGAGAAATGAAATTATGAAATAGCACAAGCACTTTTACCTTTTTACGTCTCAATAGAAGTATTATAATAAGGTAAGCTGGAATAAAGAAGGTCATCCAATATGTAAAAATAACCACATCAGGCGCATATCGTTGAATGGCTCTGTAGGTACGAATGTATGATAAAGGGTTTATGCTGTCTAATAATTGTAGTGATTTTGTGCTTGAGTGTGTACTGCCTGTTTCTACATATTGTGTTTTTCCAGGGAAAAGAAAGGTTGGATACATCCGCTTAAAGTTTATTGCTTGTACCTCAACATTTTGTTCGATTAATGTTTCAAATAAACGATTGCTAAACTCTGCAATTCCACCTCGATAGGGAAAAAATGGAGATATAATGCTGATTTTCATCTATGGAATGTTCATGAATTTATGGGATTGCAATGAAATATTCCATTGAGGAAAGGTCTTTGCATATTCAATTATCATCGGCATTACGAGTGCTTGTTTACTCCATTCTGCTTGTAAAAATAATAGGCATTTTGAACTTATGTTTTTTGCGCAAATTTCTGCCCACTTTAAATCACTCTCTCCTTCTACAATGATTTTTAACTCATTTACTTTTGCGAAAATATCTTCATTCGGCATTTGCTTTGGCTTGGGAGATAGGCAAATCCAATCCCAAATACCTGATAGTGTTTGCGAACCAGAAGTTTCGAGAAAGGTTTGCAATCCCTTTTGCTTCAACTGAGCACATAGGTAATCTAGGTTGTAATTTAATGGTTCTCCGCCTGTAACCACTACTGATTGAGCCGCAAATGAAGAGGCACGTTCAACAATTATATCCGTTGCTACAGGTGGAAAATGTTTTGCATTCCAAGTTAACTTTGCATCACACCAACTACAACCAACATCGCATCCGCCTAAACGTATAAAATAGGCAGGCTTCCCGGTATGAAACCCCTCGCCTTGAATTGTATAAAAGTCTTCCACTAATGGCAATAACCGCCCCTCGTTATCGATGTCTAAGTTTTTCATTTTTTTACAGTTGCATAACGCTTTTTACGCCAGAAATTAAAGGATATGCCACCTATAAATAACAAAAGAAGTGGTAACAGAGAGTTCAATATAATCCACATTGTTCGTTCTTGTACGCTGCGCACTCTATGTAACGTACGAAGTGTAACAACTTTACTTCGCAACTCCATTAGTCCATTTTCATCGGTTAGATAGTAAATGATATTCTTTATTAAGTTCATATTTGTGTACAAAACCTGCTTTGCATAGCGGTCGTAACCTAAAGGGTAAATGCCTCTATTTGCTTGCACTTCATTGCGTATTATATCGCCATCTGCAATAATAACCTGTTGTGTTTGAACTCCTTTTTCAATGAACTCAAAGGGCTTTCCATTGTTGAACGAGGAGGTAATACGGTATTGGAAAATGGAACTGAAACAGCCTTCTAATAAAACAGCGATAGGAAGATTTTTTTGACTAAAGGCAGTAGGGTTTATATCGTCTGTTACTTGCTCTAATCCTACATAAAATGGGGCTTTTTTTATTAAAGAATTAGTTGAACTTGTAAGTAAAATTTTCTTGTTGATGTGAGTTGTCGACAGCGTATCAATCGAGCCTGGAAATTCTGCTTTAATTCCACTTAAATTTCTGGAAATTGGATGACTAGATAAAGAACTTAACAGTGGAAAATAAGTCCATGGCATAGGTGCAAACTTTGCGGGCATGCCGGCAGGAGACATATTTACTGGAATCATTGCACACTGCAAGTCTTGTACTACATTTGTGTTTACTCGTACACCATAGCGAAACAGCATATCATCTAAATTATGATCATTACTAAATCCAAAAGTGAGATTCCCTTTTGCTAGACTATCCTCATGGACTAAAACTGGGTCAATGAGCCAAAATACTTTCCCTCCTCGCATAATATATTGGTCAATCACCAATTTATCATCTTCGCTAAATGCCTGTGTTGGTTTTGCAATAATAGCAATGTCATAATTGTTAAGAGCGTTAATATCGCCATAAAGTTGCACTCGATTTATTTCATAAAATGAATTGAGTTCTCGGGTAACATCTCCTACTTGTGAAGCGGTTAATTCTCCATGTCCATCAACAAAGGCAATTTTCTTTAAGTCTGTTTGCCCTAATTGTGCAATGGCATTAACCAAAGCATACTCTAAATTTTGAATTGCGTTGTTGATATTTTCTTCTAAACTTATTTGTGAGTTAGACTGTAAAAAATTAACTGCTAGTTGTTTCCCTTTCATTGCAACAATTGCTCCTGGGAAAAGATCAATTTGTGAACTTCCGCCTTTATTATTTTTTTCATGTATAGTAAATGGGAGTAGTCCTTTTCGCATTATTTCTCGATAACGTTCCTCTCTGTTTTTTTGAGTCTTTCCCTCATTCAAATCTTCCCATACTACATGTAACTTTCCCTTAGTTTGCGCACGCATATCGGTTAGCGTTGTTTGTATTGCTCGTTGCAAGGTACGCATTGCAACAGGCATTTCTCCTTGTAAGTAAACTCTAATTAGAATGGGCTCATTTTGCTTATTTAGTAGTTCTTGTGTTCTTGTAGATAAGGTGTAGCGGTTATCTGCTGTAAGATCAATTCGCAAAGCGACAAGATATGAGCATATATAAATTGCCAGGATTATAAAAAAAGTTGATAGAAAGTATAAAATGTCTTTTTTACGCATCGCAATAGTCATAAAGTTTTCTGCTCACAAAGTTAAACTTTTTGTGTAATTTTGCATATGAGATGGACAACATTCTAGATACAGAGATAAAGTTTCTTCCAGGTATTGGGCCAAAGCGCGCCGATTTGTTACAAAAAGAGTTGAAGATTGAAACATATCGTGATTTTTTGTATCATTTCCCATTTCGATATATTGATAAAACTCAAATTTATCAAACTACGCAAATTTCTGCAGAAATGCCTTATGTTCAATTAAAAGGAAGAATTAAAGGATTTCGACAAGTTAATGCGACTCAAAAAAGACTCTCTGCTATTTTTGAAGATGCCTCTGGAACCATTGAATTAGTGTGGTTTAAAGGATTAAGTTATGTTCAAAAAAATATTCAATTAAATCAAACATACCTTATTTTTGGAAAGCCTTCCCTATTTAATGGGAAATACAATATTGTACATCCAGAAATAGAAAGTTCAGATAAAGAAGATGGGAAGATAAGTTCTTCTATACAAGCAATATATAGCACTACCGAAAAACTTAAAAATAATGGATTAGGCATACGAGCATTCCAACGATTGCAAGGCTCATTATTAAAAATAGTATTGCCTAAGATGTATGAAACTTTATCTCCATCTATTTTAGAGGTGAATAAATTTATCTCACTATCTGAAGCACTTATTAATATACATTTTCCACAAAGTCATGAATTGCTCAAGAGGGCGCAAGATAGACTTAAATTTGAAGAATTATTCTACATTCAATTAGGACTTCTAAAGCAACGTACTGAACGACAGCAAAAGCCGAGTGGCTTTCTGTTTCAGTCAGTAGGCGTACTTTTTAACACATTCTATCACCAATATTTACCATTTGCATTAACAAATGCACAAAAACGAGTTCTCAAAGAAATGCACTTAGACCTGCGTTCAGGGAAACAAATGAATCGTTTATTGCAGGGAGATGTTGGTAGTGGAAAAACAATAGTTGCATTGATGACGGCACTTTTAGCCGTAGATAATGGATTTCAAGCCTGCTTAATGGCTCCTACCGAAATTCTTGCAAATCAGCATTTTGCAGGCATAATAGAAATGGTTAAAGAACTGCCTGTTAAAATAGGATTGCTTACAGGATCAACCAAAAAGAAAGAGAGAATAACCCTTTTAGAACAACTCAAAAACAATGAAATTCATATACTCATAGGTACACATGCGCTCATTGAAGACGCTGTGCAATTTAATAAACTTGCCTTGGTAATTATTGACGAACAACATCGTTTTGGAGTTGCGCAGCGAGGAAAACTTTGGGAAAAAAGTCAATGCCCACCGCATATTTTAGTTATGACAGCAACACCAATCCCACGCACTCTTGCAATGACTGTTTATGGTGATTTGCATACCTCAATATTGGATGAACTTCCTCCTGGTAGAAAGTCAATAAAAACACTACATTATTTTGAAAATAAACGTGAGGCATTATATGATTTTTTGAGGCAACAAATTGCAGAAGGACGGCAAGCCTACGTTGTTTATCCTTTAATTCAAGAGTCTGAGAAATGGGACTATAAAAATCTTTCAGATGGTTTTGAAATAATGCAATTCAATTTTCCCTCGCCAAAATACAAAATATGTATGCTTCACGGAAAAATGAAGGTTGAAGAAAAAAAACTTGCAATGCAGGATTTTTTAGACGACAATGCCCACATTATGATTGCCACAACAGTTATAGAAGTCGGAGTGAATGTGCCAAATGCTAGCGTAATGGTAATAGAAAGTGCGGAACGATTTGGATTAGCGCAACTGCATCAACTTCGAGGTCGAGTTGGGCGAGGAGCAAATCAATCGTATTGTATACTCATGACTGGGACAAAACTATCCAGTGATAGTAGACATCGCATAAATATTATGTGTCGAAGCAATAATGGATTTGAGATTGCAGAAGCAGATTTGCAGATGCGAGGACCTGGAGATTTTGAGGGAACGATACAAAGCGGAATCGGTTTTGATTTACATATTGCAAATCTAGCAAAAGATGGAAAAATACTTGATTTTGCCAGATTTATTGCAGAGAAAATACTCAATGAAGATCCCTTGTTGGGTATGGATGACAATAAATTATTAGGACAACAATTAATACGTCTAAGAAATCATGAAAAAAACTACAGATCCATAAGTTAAAGACTAGATGACAAGATAAATTGAAGGAGTTTTTAATATTTCTCGAATTAAGGTCATACCACAAACTTAAATGTCATAAAACCCTATATAGAAATTAATCAATAAGTTTGACAGTGTTATAATGTAGGTTGCGAATTTAGGCTCTCCTCAATTAATTTTCTAAAATTAAAATAGGTAAACAGGCGTAAAAAATGTTAACCAGGCATCTTGCGAAACTAAAAAATAGGTTCAATTATTTGAATGAGACTTATTTTTTTATAACTTTGCCCCCTAATATTTCTACAAATATTATTGTAGACCGTTAATTTACTAAAATAATTTCTAACAGTTTTTTTTATGAGAAAAAGTATTTATTCCTTAACTGTACTCCTCGGATTGCTTTTGGCTTGCGGAAGTCCTGAAAAAATGAAAGAACAGGCAGACCAAATTAAAGCAAAATGTACACCAGCAATTTTGGAGGCCAAGGCTGGAGTTGTCATTGCCAAAATAGATGTTTCCTTTCCTGAGAAATTTTTCCATCCTGATGCAATTCTTGAGATACAACCTGTTTTGAAATACGAAGGAGGTGAAGATGTCCTGCCTTCCAAAATTTTGCAAGGGGAAAAAGTCAAAGCAAATAATGCTGTAATTCCTCAAAGAGGCGGCAGTTATACGCAGGATGTTTCGTTCAATTTTACGGATAAAATGCGCCTTGCTACGCTTGAGTTGCGAGTTACACTAGTAGCAAAAGGGCAGCGATTTCAATATCCTAAAGATATTAAACTCGCAGATGGCACATTGGCGACTTATACCCTAGCAGAAGTGGTGCCGATTCCTGTATGGTTTAAAGATGACTATCAAAAAACGATGATGGATAGTTTAGATGCTGAAATAAAATTTCTAATTAATCAAGCAAATATTCGACCAACAGAATTAAAAAAAGAAGATTTTAACTTGTTAGAGTCGTTTTTATTGGATGCAACTAAAGATTCTTCAAAAACAATTAAGCAGTTGCAGGTTTTATCTTATGCTTCCCCTGATGGAGCATTAAGCCTAAATGAAAAATTAGCCGATAATCGCTCAAAATCTTCAATAAATGCATTAGTTTCTCGGTTTAAAAAGTCAAAATTAACTCTCGATCAAAAAGCGATTTCTATAGACCAAACTGCAGAGGATTGGGATGGATTCCAGTCGTTAATGAGAGGTTCAGATATTCAAGATAAAGAACTTATTCTTCGCATTTTATCTATGTATAGTGATTCGGAAATTCGTGAACGAGAAATTAAAAATATTGCGACAGTTTATACGGCAATCGCAGATAAAGTTCTTCCTGCACTTCGCAGATCTAAATTTTTGGTTACCGTAGAGAAAGCAAATCTTAATGATGAACAATTGAAATCTGCCATTGAGGAAAATGCTATGGACAGTCTAGATGTAGAGCAACTTATGTATGCTGCTACTTTATACATTGATAACAGTGTGGTTTTAGAAGCAATTTATAAAATGGTTGCAGAAAAATTTGGAGATGTTAGAGGATACAATAATTTGGGAACATTGTACTTACTTCAAAACAAACTAGAGAATGCTAAAATTGCCTTAGATTCAGCAATTAAAATTGCTCCAGAGTCTAAAGAGGTAAAAAATAACCTTGGTTATCTTTTACTTAAATTAGGGCAAATGGAAGATGCAGAAAAACAACTTATCGCAGCAGGACTAGAGCAGAGTAAAGAGGGACTCGCTTATCTTGCTATTTCAAAAGGACGCTATGAACAAGCGGTTCTATTAAGTAAGGGATCTAACTCTATTATTGAGGGGCTTGCTCTTTTGCTTCACAGTAAAGTTAGTGATGCGAAAATTGTATTGGGGAAAATTCCTACAGCAAAATCTTTCTATCTAAGATCTGTCGCTGGTGCTAGATTAAATATTGATGTAGATGTTTTGGATAATCTCAAAAAGGCAACTGCGATAGATGCATCTCTTAAGGAATTTGCGTTGAAAGATGCAGAATTAGCAACTTTTAGAGATAAAATTAATCAGTAGTAAATACTTTTATAAAAAAAAGAGCGAAAGTTATTGAACTTCGCTCTTTTTTTTTCGCTTACTAAGTATTATCTCAATATCTTTTGATGAAATTTCTCGATCTGCAGTTGCAATAATTGTTTTATCCAAAAAATCTCCCAATTCATTGCAGCCAGAAATGCAATTTCGAATAAATTGAGGTAAATTTATTTCAAGTGGTACTAAGCAAAAGATTTTTGCATATAAAGAGTCAAAACTTAATTTTTCTAATTGAGCATCATAGATCTCCAAATTATAGTCCAATTCTTTTTTTATAATTTCTTGCTGAATTTCAGATAATGGCACGTTGTTTTTTGCGATAAATACAACAAATAATCTAAGTTTTCCATCTTTCCCTCCCAGTCCACTCGCAAGAAGAATTTTGGGCTCTTCTAAAATGGAGGCTTCTAAAAATATTTTACACTGATAGGCAGCCATTTTTGCGAAATCCTTTAAATTAGAAGGACACTTCAATGCGAATCTATCCAAACGGTGCATAACTTTTATAGTTCCTAAAAAAGAAAATTCCACAAGGAGTTGTTTTTTTACATCAAGTGGAATTTCATTATTTAGTAAATCATTCCATCTTCGAATAAAATAATTCTCTGTAATTGGTTTGCGAATTTGTTGTATTTGCTTTAAAAAATCTAACTGAGTTTTGATATGAATATCTAGATCTATGATTTTAAATTTCAATGGAGAGTGACGTAAAATCTTCCGAAATAACCTATTAGAGTACATAATTTTATCGTAATTTTCTATTTTAGCACAAAGATACTTAAAAATGATTTTCTTTGAAATTAAAACATGAGTTGTGTTTTAAATGTTTTTTTGGTTACTTTGCATAAAAATAACGGCATGAAAATTTATAATTTAGGGGAAGATAGTTCTATTTTTAATCAATTTATTTCAGAAATTCGAGATGTTGATATTCAAAAGGATAGTTTTCGTTTTCGTAGAAATTTAGAGCGTATTAGTGAAATTTTCGCTTATGAAATTAGCAAAATAATGCTTCGCAAACAAATTGAAACAGAAACGCCTCTAGGAGTGGCAAATATTGAAGTGCCGTCGGAGGATGTGGTTATTGCATCTATTTTGAGAGCCGCTCTGCCTATGCATCATGGATTCCTGAATTATTTTGATAAAGCACAAAATGCTTTTATCTCAGCTTATCGGAAATATAGTACTGGTAATAAATTTACAATTTCATTTGAATATATGTCGGCTCCCCCAATTGAAGGGAAAACAGTAATTTTGTGTGATCCTATGCTCGCAACAGGATCCTCTATTTGTCTTGGGTACAAGGCATTAATTGAAAGAGGACTGCCTTCTAGCACTCATATTGTAAGTATTATTGCTAGTCGTGATGGCGTTGAACATATAAAAACACAACTTGCATCTCACTCTGAGGTGTGTTTGTGGGTTGGAGCGATAGATGCCGAATTAACTGCACAGTCTTATATTGTGCCAGGTTTAGGTGATGCTGGAGATTTAGCTTATGGCGAAAAACTTTAATTGTTAGCATAATAGATTATTTTGTGAAAATTGCTCACCTTGATTTTGGGAATTATCCCACCTTCCTTGCACCTATGGATGAAGTTACAGACCCTTCATTTCGGTTTATGTGTAAACATTTTGGCGCAGCAATGTTGTACACCGAATTTGTTTCAAGTGATGGGCTAATTCGGGATGCGGGGAAAACAGTGGAGCGTTTGAAGATTTATGAGTATGAACGTCCAATTGGCATTCAACTATATGGTCATTTGATTGAGACAATGATAGAGGCCGCAAGGATTGCAGAGAGTGTAAATCCAGACATAATCGACATTAATTTTGGTTGTCCGATGAAAAATATTGCAAATCGAGGTGCTGGCTCCGGAATGATGAGGGATGTCCCTAAAATGGTCGAAATGACAAGGCAAATTGTAAATGCGGTGAATTTGCCAGTTACGGTAAAAACTCGATTAGGTTGGGATGATGATAACAAAAATATTGTTGAGATTGCGGAGAGGCTGCAAGATGTTGGAATCAGTGCTCTTACAATTCATGGAAGAACTCGTTGTCAAATGTATAAAGGAAATGCAGATTGGAGTTTGATAGGAGCAATAAAAGAAAATCCTCGTATGCACATCCCAATCATTGGGAATGGAGATATAAAGAGTGCACAAGAGGCTAAAGATGCTTTTAATAATTTTGGAGTTGATGCTGTGATGGTCGGACGTGCTACTTATGGACGACCATGGATATTTGAAGAGATTAATTACTTTTTACAAAAAGGAGAGTTGCTTCCTGAGCCTTCTGTTAAAAAAAAAGTAGAGATTGCAAAACTTCATTTTGAAAAATCTTTGGAATACAAGAATGGAATGTCTGCAATATATGAAATGCGACGTCATTTTATAACGTACTTTCGGAACTTGCCTAATTTCAAAGAGACTCGGTTAAAATTAGTTACTGCAGATAATTCTTCTGAAATTTTTGCAATACTTGATTTTATTGCAAAGAATTGGGATTAATCAATCAAAGTAATTTTTAATTGCTCTCTGTCATATTGTGCCATACAGCTTGTACGTCATCATCATCTTCAAATTTCTCAATTAGTTTTTCGATTGACGCTTGTTGTTCTGCAGTCACCTCTTTTGTGTCGGTAGGAATTCGCTCAAACCCACTACTAACAATGTTAAATTTATTTGTTTCAAGATATTTTTGAACATTTCCATATGATTCATAAGCCCCATAAATAATCCATTCATTTTCATCGACAAATAATTCATCCACTCCAAAGTCAATAAGTTCAAGCTCAAGTTCTTCTATATCTGTTCCATCCTTTGGTTTTACACGGAAAACGCTTTTGCGATCAAACATAAAATCAAGACTGCCAGATGTGCCAAGTGAACCACCAGCTTTTGTAAAATAACTGCGAATATTTGCAACTGTGCGGGTAGGATTGTCTGTTGCCGTATCAATTACTACGGCAATACCGAAGGGCCCATATCCCTCATAAGCAAGTTCCTTGTAGTCACTTTGATCTTTTTCAACGGCGCGTTTTATCGCACGATCAATATTGTCTTTTGGCATATTTTCAGCTCGTGCATTTTGCACTAAAGCTCGAAGGCGAGGATTATTATCAGGGTCAACTCCTCCACTTTTTGCAGCAATAGTAATTTCTTTTCCTAAGCGAGTAAAGGTACGAGACATATTGCCCCAACGTTTCATTTTACGAGCTTTTCGATATTCAAACGCGCGTCCCATAATAGTCTTGATTGTTTTTATAAATAGTCTTTATTTTTGCTTATAGATTTTTTTGAAATTCTACCATTTTGATGGCAGTATAAGCGGCCTCATCGCCTTTACTGCCATGTTTTCCTCCAGCACGATCTTGCGCTTGCTCAAGAGTATTTGTCGTAAGAAGTCCAAGTATAAATGGTAGGCTGTAGTCAAGATTAAGTCTCATGACACCATTTGCAACAGCGTCACAAATAAAGTCAAAATGGCGTGTTTCGCCTTGAATAACACAGCCAAGGCAAATAATCGCATCTACCTTGTGAGTGTCGGCCATGAGTTGTGCTGCAAGCGGCAATTCATAACTTCCTGGAACCCATTTTATATGAATGTTTTTTTCTTTAACATTGTGTTGTATGAGCGTTTTATGCGCGGCATCAAGCAAGGCTTGTGTAATGGTTATATTCCATTCTGAAACAACAATGCCAAAACGCATCGCTTCGGCAGAAGTTATAGAGGATTGGTGAACTTGAGAGAGATTTTGGTGTACAGATGACATATACGAGTATAATTTGAAATAAGATACAAAATTAAGATTACAAAGGTAATTTTTTTTTGTCGAAGCGTAAAGCATGCAAACAAACTTATCTATCCGTAGAAAGGATTTTATGTAGATTTTAATTGTTAATTTTCACATCAATAAATGAAATTAGAGTTTTATACTGACAAAAGAGGAGCACGATTTTATCTATAGTTAGACGTTCTGCCAAAAATGCTAGATAGTAAATGCGCATTTTCTAATATGACTATATTGCGGGTTAAAGTGAGGTTAAATGGGATGTGTTTTTCTTGGAGCAAAAAATGAAAACTCCTCTTGCCAATCAATGTGAGGGTAGGTATTGGCTAAATCTTCTAATGCCTTTAACTGCTTGTTGAGCAACGCTGCGTATCCACTACCATTTGCATTAAAGGGGCGATGCTGCTTTACCGCAATTAGGGCAGCGACTTTTTGCATAATTTTTTTTGTGTCTGGACTAATAGCAAACTCCATAAATTTTTGCCAGATATACTCTACTGCTGTTTTGTTAGGATGCCTTAAATCAGATTTATAAAAACGATAATCTCGAAGTTCATCAAGCATAATCTCGTAGGCCGGGAAATATGAACAATTATTTTGATTTTGCATGGCTTTTTGTAATCCTAGTAATAGGGTTGCTTTGCTCAGTTGACTTTGGTGCATATCTGCTAGCGAATATCGTATAGGGCTCACTGTGAATATCATTTTAATACTAGGATTTACATTCTTTGCAATTTGCATGATAGCTTCAAGTGCCTCTTGTACTTGAGCAACACTCATTAAGTGTGTCTCAAATTGAGTATTTGAGGTCTTATGACAATTGGCGACTACTTCTCCTGTGTTTTTGAGACGATAGACTTGAGCAGACCCAAGTGTAATTATTAAAAAGTCAGCCGTACGTAATCCCCACGCCCCTTGATGAATACTTTGATTGATGCGCTGCAAACACGCTGTTTTATCCCCATAGGAAAACTTACTATGATGCGTATAACTAAACCATAAACCGTCCTGAAAACGCAATTCATCCTCCCTTAGAGTGCGTTTCTTACCCATCATTTTCAATGCATTTAACAATGAAACAGGATTGTATAATACTCCAAAAGGATTGCAACTCACTGCAAATTTATGATATTGCATACGTTCGGCAATACTGTCGGCAAAGCAAGAGCCTATAAAAAAAGACTTTTGTTCATACCCTATTTGTGACTTCAATTTTGAAATATGTACCGAAGTATAGAAAGACGTAGAATTCATATGCGATATTATATATCTCCGTTTTTTAACAAATGTACAATATAATCCTTTTATATGCATTTAGTAGGAGGAAATATTTATAAAAATACCTGTAGATTGTTCTTAATATTTAGATTTATTATAGCCTTTGATAGTTTAACTTTGTTTATTTATAAAAAAAGATTACTTTTGTTCATATTCTTTTGAAAACAATCAAACAATCCTTTTATTATGATTTATTCTCATGAAGTAGAGCACCAATGCGTTGTAAAGCAAGGACACGTACACGGAGCAGCACCTATTCCACAAGAAGGAAAATGGGTGAAGTCAAAAGAGGTTAAGGACATTTCAGGCTTGACGCACGGTGTAGGTTGGTGTGCGCCACAGCAAGGAGCTTCAAAGCTTACCCTTAATATTAAAGACGGAATTATTGAAGAGGCATTGGTTGAAACCATTGGTTGTTCAGGTATGACACATTCTGCAGCAATGGCCGCAGAGGTTTTGCCAGGCAAAACAATCCTAGAAGCTCTTAATACAGATTTGGTTTGCGATGCAATTAACACGGCAATGCGTGAATTGTTTCTGCAGATTGCTTATGGTCGAAGTCAAAGTGCCTTTAGCGAAGGCGGTCTTCCTATTGGCGCGGGACTTGAAGACTTAGGAAAAGGTCTACGTTCTCAGGTAGGGACAATGTTCTCAACTAAAGCCAAAGGGGTTCGCTATCTTGAAATGGCGGAAGGATACATCAATCGTATGGGACTAGATGCTGATGGAGAGGTCATTGGATACGAATTTATACATATGGGAAAGATGATGGATGCTATCAAAAGTGGAACTGATGCAAATGAGGCTCTAAAAAAAGCAACCTCAACTTATGGTCGTTTCGCTGAGGCTAAAAAGTACATTGACCCAAGACATGACTAAACTTTAACTTCATAAATTAATATTGATATGGCATTATTTGAAAGTTACGATAGGCGCATTAAGCAGGTAAATGCTGCGCTTAACCAGTATGGAATAAAGGACATTGATGAGGCAAAAAAGATATGCACAGACAAAGGTATTGATGCTTACCAAATTTGCAAAAATATTCAAGCTATTGCCTTTGAAAATGCAGCATGGGCATATGTAGTAGGTTGTGCGATTGCTTTAAAAAAAGGAGCCAGAAAGGCCGCAGAGGCCGCAGAGTTAATTGGCGAAGGCCTGCAGTCCTTTTGTATTCCAGGCTCTGTTGCTGCCGATCGTAAAGTGGGAGTTGGCCACGGAAATCTAGCAGCAATGCTATTACGTGAAGAAACTAAATGCTTCGCTTTTTTGGCAGGACATGAAAGTTTTGCTGCTGCTGAAGGTGCAATTGGCATTGCAAAATCAGCAAATAAAGTGCGGAAGGAGCCTCTTCGTGTAATTTTGAATGGCTTAGGAAAAGATGCCGCGATGATTATATCGCGTATAAACGGATTTACCTACGTTCAAACACAGTTTGATTATGCTACTGGAGTTCTTAAAGTCATCAAACAAAAGGCTTATTCAGAAGGAGATCGTGCAAACGTGAAATGCTATGGTTGTGATGATGTGCGTGAAGGAGTAGCAGTAATGCGCTCAGAGGGAGTTGATGTATCTATTACTGGCAATTCTACAAATCCAACACGCTTTCAGCATCCTGTTGCTGGCACATACAAGAAAGAGTGTTTGGAGCAAGGTAAAAGATACTTTTCTGTGGCCTCTGGAGGTGGTACAGGACGAACTTTACATCCCGATAATATGGCGGCCGGTCCAGCATCATATGGAATGACAGATACTATGGGACGTATGCATGGAGATGCTCAATTTGCAGGTTCTTCATCTGTTCCCGCACACGTTGAGATGATGGGATTTCTTGGTATGGGTAATAATCCAATGGTTGGAGCTACCGTTGCAGTAGCAGTAGCAATTGAAGAAGCAATGAGGTAAACTTATCTATTTTTTCAATATGTGAAAAACGTCAACAAGAATATTGTTGACGTTTTTTGTCTAATTTCCTTTTTATAATTCTTATGGGTATTCGCCTCAATAAAGCGATTAGTGATACAGGAATTTGCTCTCGTAGAGAGGCAGATAAATTAATCGAACAAAAGAAAGTAATTGTAAATGGCGCCTTGGCAATATTAGGTACTCGTGTGTGCAATAGTGACTGTATTTATGTTAATGGACAGCCACTAAAACAACCTCCTCCAACTGTGTATTTGGCATTCTATAAGCCTCGAGGGATTACCTGTACTACCGATATTACAGATCCCGATAATATTATAGATTATATTAATTATCCGCAACGCATATTTACTGTAGGGCGACTTGATAAAGATTCCGAGGGTTTGATATTACTTACCAATGATGGAAATATTGTCAATAAAATCTTGAGGGATGGCAATCTACATGAAAAAGAGTATTTGGTGACCGTAAACAAATTGATTACTCCTTCATTTGAAAAGCGAATGGAGAAAGGCGTACCTATATTGGGAACAATTACGAAGCCTTGTAAAGTTACGAAAGAAACTGCCACTTGTTTTCGAATCATACTTACACAAGGTCTTAATCGACAAATTCGCCGAATGTGTAATGCATTAGGATATGAAGTAGAGCGATTGCAGCGAGTTCGTATAATGCATCTTACAATAAAGGGATTAAATAAGGGTGATTGGCGAATACTTACGCCTCAAGAACTAGAAACTCTCAATGCCTTAGTGAAAAAATCTGTTGAAACAGAAGAGGCTTCTTTTGCATCTGCACTAAAGAAACGATTTGCGAATAAAAAAGAAACTATTAATCCGAAGTTCCACTCAAAACAAAAATCACTCCTGAATGCAAGGCGAAAAAAAAACAAACAAAAATCTAGAAAGAATTTCTAATGTAATGAGAATTGCTATGCTTTTATAGATTGAAATTTGCAATGTAATAGAAAAAAGAATACCTTTGTTTCGGTATTGTTGTGGGACTTGATGTACTATACAGTAAATATAAATATTTTTAATTCAATTATATACTATGATTATTATTCCTATTAAAGAGGGCGAGAATATTGAGAAAGCTCTAAAGAAGTTTAAGCGAAAATTTGAGAGGACAGGAGTTGTACGAGAGTTACGTAGTCGGCAATTTTTTACAAAAAAATCTGTAGTTCGCAGAGACCAAATTAAAAGAGCGGCCTATCGTCAATTGTTGCAACGCACAGAAGAGGCATAATATTGATAAACTCTGTCATTCTAATAGATACTAGAACATGATAGACCTATTTTTAGAATACTTGCAGAATGAGAAGCGTTATTCATTGCACACAATTCGAGCCTATCGAACGGATTTGCAACAATTTGTTTTATTCGTTGGAGTTGAGCAAGACTTGACTAAAGTAGATTTTCGAACGTTACGCACTTGGCTTTCACTGCAGATATCAAAAGGTTTGTCAATTCGTTCCGTTAATCGAAAGAAAGCAACTATAAGCGCATTCTATTCCTACTTAAGACGAATAGATGAGTTTCAGCAAAATCCTGTAGATAAAGTGGCTTCTCTTAAAAAACAGAGAAATTTGCCGTATTTTTATAAAGAAGATGACATTCTGAATTTGCTAGATAAAATGCCTGAAAACACATATGAGTCGCAGCGTAATACTGCTATTTTAGAGTTAATTTATGCTACAGGCGTTCGTCTTTCAGAGTTGATTAAATTGTGCTTGCAAGATGTAGATCTAATAAAACAATCAATCAAAGTTTTTGGTAAAGGAAATAAGCAAAGAGTTATCCCATTAAGTCCACATGTTTGTAAAGTATTATTTGACTACCAACAATTTCGCACGCAAAAATTTCCAAATATGCTACAAGATGCCTATTTTTGTACGCAAAACGGAGAAGAGATGTATTCAGGATTAGTGTACAGAATTGTTAAGAGAGCATTAAGTCTGAAAGGAATTAAGGGCCAAAAAAGTCCGCATATCCTTCGTCACTCATTTGCGACACATTTACTTAATAATGGAGCAGATCTTAGCAGTATAAAGGACTTATTGGGACATTCAAGTTTAAGCGCAACTCAAATTTATACACATAACGATATAGAAAAATTACGGATCTCTTATCACAATGCTCATCCACACGCTTAATGCGTATTAAAAACATAAGTTATGAATATACAAATTCAATCTCTAAAATTTAATGCAGACCAAAAGTTGCTAGCGTTTATTGAGGAAAAAACGAGAAAATTAGATAGGTTCTATGATGCTATTGTCGGAGCAGAGGTTGTTCTTTCGATAGAAAATACTTCTGATGAGAAGAATAAAATGGCGAAAATTCGCCTTGAAGTACCAGGGTCTGACTTATTTGCAGAAAATAAATGTAAAAAATTTGAATCTGCAGTAGACCAATGTATTGATACTCTTAAGAAGCAGATTGAAAAACATAAAGAAAAAATGCGGAACAAATAAATTTTTAGATTAAATGCAAAAGGTTTTGTTATTTAAATAAAAAAATATTACTTTTGTTACCCATTTTTGAAAAGAGGAGACAAAATGCCGATGTAGCTCAGTTGGCCAGAGCAGCTGATTTGTAATCAGCTGGTCGGGGGTTCGAATCCCTCCATCGGCTCTAGATATTATTGAATTATTTGTTTGAGGGGGGATACCAGAGTGGCCAAATGGGACAGACTGTAAATCTGTTGTCTTACGACTTCGGAGGTTCGAATCCTCCTCCCCCCACTCATGAATAATTATTGCGGAAGTAGCTCAGTTGGTAGAGCATCAGCCTTCCAAGCTGAGGGTCGCGAGTTCGAATCTCGTCTTCCGCTCCATCACATTGCTGATGTAGCTCAGAGGTAGAGCACTTCCTTGGTAAGGAAGAGGTCATGAGTTCAATCCTCATCATCAGCTCTGAAACTACAGGTAATAGTTAATAGAAATTTTAATTTAAAAACTTTATAGAATTATGGCAAAAGAAAAATTTGAAAAAAACAAGCCTCATGTTAATATTGGCACGATTGGGCATGTTGACCACGGTAAAACTACATTGACCGCAGCAATTACAACAGTATTAGGAAAAAGAGGTCTTTCTGAAGTTCGCTCATTTGACTCTATTGATAATGCTCCAGAAGAAAAAGAACGTGGTATTACTATTAATACTGCACATGTTGAGTATCAAACAGCTAATCGTCACTATGCACACGTTGATTGTCCTGGTCACGCGGACTATGTGAAAAATATGGTGACTGGAGCGGCACAAATGGATGGCGCAATATTGGTTTGTGCGGCAACCGATGGACCTATGCCACAAACTCGGGAACATATTCTTTTAGCTCGCCAAGTAAATGTGCCAAAAGTTGTTGTGTTTATGAATAAAGTTGACTTAGTTGATGATGCAGAAATGCTTGATTTAGTTGAGATGGAACTAAGAGAACTCCTTTCATTTTACAAATATGATGGTGATGCTGCGCCAGTGATTCGTGGTTCAGCTCTTGGTGCTCTTAATGGAGACACTCAATGGGAAGATAAAATTATGGAGTTGATGGAAGCTGTTGATACTTATATTCCTGTTCCACCTCGTGAAATAGAGAAGCCATTCCTAATGCCTGTTGAAGATGTATTCTCAATTACTGGGCGAGGCACTGTTGCTACAGGACGCATTGAAACAGGGATTATTGAAGTAAATAATGAGGTTGAAATCGTTGGTCTTGGGGAAAAACCTCAAAAAAGTGTTATTACAGGTGTTGAAATGTTTCGTAAACTTCTTGATAAGGGCGAAGCTGGAGATAATGTAGGTTTACTGCTTCGTGGAGTTGACAAGAAAGATATTCGTCGTGGTATGGTTATTGCTAGACCAGGAACAGTAAATCCTCATACTAAATTTACTGCTGAGATTTATGTCTTGAAGAAAGAAGAAGGAGGTCGTCACACTCCATTTCACAATAAATATCGCCCTCAGTTTTACCTTCGTACGCTTGATGTAACTGGAGAAGTTGATTTGCCTCAAGGTGTTGAGATGGTAATGCCTGGCGATAATGTTACTATTACTGTAAATTTGATCACTCCAGTTGCAATGCATGAGGGACTTCGTTTTGCTATTCGCGAAGGTGGTCGTACTGTAGGTGCCGGTCAAATTACTAAAGTTCTTGAATAAAAGATCTCGGTAATTATTTTTCATAAGATAGTTAACTCCTTCAACCAATAAGGAGTTAACTATTTTATGGTAAATATAGGGGCGTAGTTTAATGGTAGAACGAAGGTCTCCAAAACCTTTGGTGGGAGTTCGATTCTCTCCGCCCCTGCTAATAGTAAATTAAATTTTATGAAAAAGTATTTTACAGAAGCCTATGTTGAGTTGGTTCATAAGGTTTCTTGGCCTCTGTGGGTAACTCTACAGTCTAGTGCTGTATTAGTGATGCTGGCATCACTAATTTTTGCACTAGTTATTTTTGCCATGGATTTCATTTTCCAAAATGGCATGGAGATTATTTATAATTTACTTTACTAAAAAACTCTTTGAGAGATGGCAGATCTTGAAAATAAAAAACAGTGGTATGTTTTGCGTGCTATTGGCGGGAAAGAGAAAAAAACTAAAGAGTATATTGATAATGAGGCGCATCGCCTTAAATTGAGTAATGTTATCTTTCAAGTTCTTATTCCTACAGAAAAAGTTTATCAAATTCGCAATGGAAAAAAAGTAAATAAAGAGCGAATCCTTTTTCCAGGATATATTTTTCTTGAAGCCATTCTTACAGGAGAACTTCAACATATATTGGTAGATATTCCTCATGTTATAGGTTTTTTAGGAGATGGTTCAAAGAACAATAATATACTCCCTCTACGGCAGAGTGAGGTAAATCGGATGCTTGGAAGTGTTGATGATATATTAGATAAAGATGAACAAATTACAACGCCATTTCATGAGGGAGAAGCTGTTAAGGTTGTTGATGGTCCATTTAATAGTTTTTCTGGTACGATAGAGGAGGTTAATGATGAAAAGAAAAAACTTAAAGTAATGGTGAAGATTTTTGGAAGGAAAACACCTTTGGAATTGAGTTTTATGCAGGTAGAAAAAGAGTAAACTATTTTCTATTGTAGAAATATCTCTTCGAAGGTTTCTACTTAAATATAGAATCAATAATAATAGACCTGTAAAAATTAGAATAGAAATTTGTCCTGCTTTGTTGGGATTTAGGCAGTTTTTTTACAATTTGTTTTTTTTAGTGCTGTAATCACAGTACTTTTTTTATACTTTAAATTCTATAAAGCATACTTTATTTTCCTTTTTTCAAATAATGTATGCAATAAATACTTAACAATAAGATTATCTTAGTTTTATCTTTATGAAAATCAATGCAAATAAAATAAAAAGTTATAGAATTGCTATAAGATAGAGTTTCTACTCTAGAGTTAAGAAAACAAGGAGGGCTTTTTATAATTTATATTGTAGTCAAAAGTATTTTAAGAGTTATTATTGAACTGAATTTCTGTATAGATTAATTAATAAGGCGATAATATAAATTATTTCGTTTGTTGTAGATTCTCAACTGCACAAAAAAACTAATAAATTCAACTGCGAAAGTATTAGTTCTTTTTATATTTTGTACCCAGAGCCGGGATCGAACCGGCACGAATTTCTTCACTGGTGTTTGAGACCAGCGCGTCTACCAATTCCGCCATCTGGGCATCACGAATTTGCTCGTGACAAAGGTAATAATTTTTTTGAAACTTCAAGTGATTTTTGAAAGATGCTTTCTCCCTTTAGTTCGTGCATATGATTCGACTTCTTGTTTAAGAAAATCATTTTTGACAGTATATTGCATCTTCAAAAAAAGATTTATGTCTTATTGTTTCAAAAAAATATACTATTTTTGTGGGGTCTTCAATAGTGAAAAAACTCTTTTATTGAGTAAGTATATTTAATTTTATTTATAGACCAATGGCAAAAGAAAAAAAGTTTGTTACCTGTGATGGTAACTATGCTGCGGCTCACGTTGCATATATG
>JBOFDL010000096.1:0-2391 GCA_051646985.1 Bacteroidales bacterium
ATCAAAAGTGTATCCTATCCTAACAATAAAGCAAAACACCTAAAAGGAATGGCTGAAATGTTAATGGATAAATTTAATGGGATTGTCCCTAGTGAAGTGGAATGTTTACAAGAAATGCCGGGAGTGGGAAAAAAAACGGCCAATGTAGTAGCAAGTATCATCTATGATAAGCCTGTAATTGCTGTAGATACCCATGTGTTTCGTATCTCTAAGCGTATTGGTCTTGTGAAAAAATCTTCTAAAACACCTGAAGAAGTGGAGCGTCAACTCGAAAAAAATATCCCTGAAAATTTACGAGCCAAAGCGCATCATTGGTTAATCCTTCATGGACGCTACATTTGTGTCGCTCGAAAACCTAAATGTAATGACTGTGGAATTAAAAATTGGTGTAAAGAATTCTCTCAAACTACGCATTCACACTAACAACGGGTATCAAAATAGTAAAGGTCGTTCCTGTTCCTACTTCACTGTCAACAGAGATATTGCCGCCATGCAAGTCAACAATCTTCTTGACATAACTCAACCCAAGTCCAAAGCCTTTAACATTGTGAACATTGCCTGTATGTACTCTATAAAATTGCTCGAAAATGTGCTTACACTCCTCTTTCGCAATACCTATCCCATTATCACTTACTTGAATTTGTAATTGCTCTCCAATAAGATTCGTGGAGATGTTAATAAGAGGTTTTTCTTTCGTGTATTTAAGTGCATTGTCTATAAGATTCAATAGAATATTTGTAAAATGAACTTCATCAATCGAGACAAAGGGTTTTTCTTTACAAAATGCCGATACTATTTGAGCATCTTTATTTTTTAATTGTAATACTAAACTATCTATCGCCTTCTGCGCTAAAGGATGAAATTCGCAAACCTTAAACTGTAAAAATAATTTACCTCGCTCAAACATTGCCATCTGGAGTGCTCTTTCTACAAGTAAGGTTAATCGTTTTGTTTGCTCAAAAATAGTGGTTGATAAATAAGTAAAGTTTTTGCGCTCATTTGGCACATTAGTATCTGCAAGCATTTCAGAAGCAAGTGCAATCGTTGCGATAGGCGTCTTAAATTCATGCGTCATATTGCTGACAAAATCACTACGCATTTGCGATACTTTTTTCTGTCGAAGAATAGTAATAATTGTACTCAAGAAAACGGACATAACAATAGCAAGTAGCCCTATAGAGGCGAGTAAAATAAGACGCATTGATGCAAAAATATAACTGCTCTTACGAGGAAATGAGAGGCTCAAGAGATAACGCTCTGACAATAAATCATTGGGGAACAACTGTCGTACATAAGCGTCTTTATTATTCAAAAGTGGCTGTTGAGCATTTCCTAAAATAAATTCGCCACTGACATGATATACGGCATAAGAGATGTCAAAATTAAACCCATTTTTTTGAAACTCTTGTCGTAAAAGAGTATCAAGAAGTTCTTTTGAAACTCTTTGTTCTATAGGAACTTCAATACTTATAATCTTTTCAGTAATATTATCAACTAAAATCTTCTTGTCCTTTAGAGATTCTGTTAAACTTATCTTTTCTGAATTATGCTCTGCTTGCACTCGTTGTTGATTATCAATACTTTTCAACGTAGAATATAATTGTCCTACAATAACAGGATCTGCAATAGGTTTAAATCGCCGATTAAGCCCCACCGTATCACTAAGGTTAATCGTTAATAATTGTTGCTTTGTCTGCCTTGAGCGAATTCCTGTTTTGGTATTTCGGAAAGTATAACGATTATTTTCAGAGATATCATTCACGATTCGAAAATAGACCTCTCGCTCCTCCAATTGGGAAATAATATTATCAAATGCAATATTAACTTTTTGGTCAAATTCTTCTTCTTTAATTTTCCGAACTTCTCCAATCCAAAATAGTTGAAATGCAATGAGACAAAAGGTCGCAATAGTTGCTGCAACTGCTAACAAAAAAATTAAACGTTTTTTCATAATTTCAATTATCAAACCTATAATTATCTATTAAAGAGAAGCACTCTCAAGAGATTCTTAAGAGTGCTTTTCTTTTAATAAGTTCAATATATTATTCTCTTAGTAACGAGCAATAAATATAGATCCTGTTAATCTTCTAATTTTTCCTCGTTCATCTATATAATTAAACACATAGATATACGAGCCATTGCCTAAGCCTGAGCCATCAAATTGGTCATAGTAACCTTTCTTGTAGAATACCACATTTCCTAAACGATTATAAATATACATCTCATTATTTGGGAAACTCAAGCCAATCAATACTTCAAAGCGATCATTTATACCATCTCCGTTAGGTGTTATAACTGTTGGCAGTACTCGAGGAGACACATAAACAGGCATTTCAACCTTATTATTTATCGTATCTGCCTCCTCTTCTGGAGTAGTTGCATAAGCTCTAA
>JBOFDL010000097.1:0-2833 GCA_051646985.1 Bacteroidales bacterium
TCTGCAAAAATGAAGGCTTACTTCGAGAGA
The DNA here is from genome assembly GCA_051646985.1 of Bacteroidales bacterium. GTDB lineage: Bacteria > Bacteroidota > Bacteroidia > Bacteroidales > UBA932 > JAITMY01. The sequence continues at coordinate 31 of JBOFDL010000097.1, forward strand.
TGTCCGCAAATATGGCAATAGCCTACTATCATAAAAAAGATTATGCAAAAACAATAGAAATTTTAGCACCTATTATTTCATTTTTTCCAGACCTTGTGCCGAAGTTGTCTCATAGTTATCAAATGTCGAAGAAACTTTAAATTGATTATGAACAGTTTTAGGTGTCTATATTGTACAGAATATTAGTTGTAAATTTTGATTCTGCCTCATAATGCGAAAAAGAGCTGGGACCGTAGTCGAAGTATGCATATACAGTAAAAATATATAAACATTAAAAAATATCACAAGTTGGATCTCAAAGAATATAAGCTAAACGCTGCAAAACAGCGACATCCATGGGAATTAGCTCGAATAAATGTTGTGTGGCATCTACTTCAAAAGTGTGTGTCTAAAACAAGTCAATATATCTATGATATAGGTTGTGGTGATGCATTTGTACTCAATGCTTTGCAAGAAAAAATGCCACATCATAAATATATAGCAATAGATAATGCTTTTGATGATACTCTTTTGCGGCAATTTAAAGAGAAGTATTCAAATATTGAATTTCTCAGAAATCTCTCCGACTCAAAAACAAAGGGAGATATTATATTGCTTCTTGATGTTTTAGAACATATAGAACAGCCTAAAGAATTTTTAGAACATCTAAAACAGTCTAAATTGATGAATGATAAGGCAAGCATTATTATAACTGTTCCTGCTTTTCAATCCTTATATTCAGCGCATGATGTTTGGCTGGGACATTACAAACGCTACTCGCAGTCAGAACTTATTGCAAGTTTAGAACAACTCGGATTTAAGATTGTAAGTTCAGGATACTTCTTTACAAGTCTTTTAATACTTGTTTTTATAAAGAAAAAATTAGAGCATATCTTGCCACAAAAACAACAATCGGGCATTGGCACTTGGAGAGGCGGGGTATTCCTTAGTACAGTACTTTCTGTTATTCTTAGAATTGATTACCTGCTGTTTAGTAAACTATTAAGGTGTAAAGGCTTATCGGTTTATGCCATCTGCCAACTAAAATAAAAATGAAAGCGGTTATTGTAATTCCATGCTATAATGAAAGTAAACGCCTCAATTTTAGAGCATTTACTGCCTTCCTTCAGAAACAATTAAGCGTCTATATTTTATTTGTAAATGATGGGTCAAATGATAATACGCTAGAATTACTACAACATTTTGTCGAAAATTTTGAAAATGCTTCTGTATATAATTTGCTTCATAATGTAGGGAAATCAGAGGCTGTGCGCCAAGGTATGCTATATGCAGAGAAGAATATAACAGCTAAATACTTTGGGTTTTGGGATGCAGATTTAGCAACTCCATTGATTGAAATAGAGCATTTTATTTCACTTCTTGATAAACAAGAAATCGACGCCGTAACAGGATTGCGATTAATGCGACTTGGTGCAAATGTAAAACGCAAGAAAATTCGCCATTGGATAGGTCGTTTATTCGCCACAGTGGTTTCTATTTTATTAAGTATTCCAGTATACGACACTCAATGCGGGGCAAAAATCTATCGAGCAAAACTTATTCCTCAGTTATTTGCTGAAAAATTCTCTACTCGTTGGCTTTTTGATGTTGAAATTTTAGCACGCTATATTAAATATTTTGGCATTGTTTCTGCAACACAAAGAATATATGAATGCCCCATTTTTACTTGGGAGGATATGAGCGAATCTCGCCTAAAAACAAAAGACTTTCTTAATGCGCCTTTGGAATTATTACGCATCAAAAAACGCTATTTATAAATTCACTTATTTATGAAAAACTTATATTTACTAAACAAAAGAAATCCTTGGTTTTGGACATTCGTTGCCATTATTTTGATTTCTTTTTTTGCTTTGCCAATTATGAGTCTTTCTGCAGGCAACTCTGGTGATGAGGACTCTTTTCAAGTGCCACAAGGAGGCTATGTGCTTAATTATTTTACGTCGGGAGGATTAGATTCAACCTGTTTGACGTTTAAAAATCTTCGATTCTACGGATCATCGCCTGATGTAATTGCCGAGTTTTTCAATCGCACTTTTCATATAGATAATATTCATGTTACACGGCATATTTTTAATAGCCTTTTAGGCTGGCTTGCAATACTAATAGTGGGATTTATGGTGTATCAAATTGCAGGTTGGAGAGCTGGAGTATTTGCCCTATTATTCTTGTTGCTTTCTCCTCGTTTTGTTGGACATTCCTTTAATAATACCAAAGATATTCCCTTTGCAACAGCAATGGTTGGGGCAGTATATTGTATTTTTATTTTTTTGCGCAATTTTCCTAAAATAAATATTTGGAGTGTTGTAGGTATTATATTGTTTTCCGCATTTGCCATTAGTGTGCGCATTGGAGGAATATTACTGTTTGCGTATTTTGCATTTTTTGCATTTTTGATGTGGATTTTGCAGGCAGTGAGATATAAAAAAAATAAAAAAATATTCTTTACGTTTGACAAAAAAACTTTTCAAAAACTTTTGCTTTGGGGGCTTGGTATTTGTGTGCTTGCTTATATAATAGGCATACTTATTTGGCCTTTTGCTTTACAAGCTCCAATTAAAAACACAATAGCTGCTTTTGCTGAAATATCAAAGTTTTCGGTCTCTCTTCGGCAACTATTTGAGGGAAAAATGCAATGGTCACAAGAGTTACCATGGTATTACACTTCTAAATTTATTTTGATGACTACTCCATCAGTCGTAATTCTTGGAGTAATATTATTTATAACACTTATTTGGCGAGACAAGAAGAATTTATTTTGGCACTTCATTATCTTTTTCACTTTCTTTTTTCCTGTTTTTTGGAT
>JBOFDL010000098.1:0-10002 GCA_051646985.1 Bacteroidales bacterium
TAAAAGTGCCTTAAATGAGCTAAAAACGACCTTTATCAAGAAGTCGTTCAATTGAAGATATATAGGGTAAGAGAGGCTCATCTTTTTATTGCTATCAAGGCGACAAAAATAAAACAAGTTTGTGAATTGAACAAATTTATATTCTTCAAAAAGAAATATTTTTTGAAGATAAACTCTCTTAAGGGCTAAAAATTTGCGTGATTTTTTCTTGCTGTTCTTGAGATGCATTCTTTAAGGAAATGTTGAATGCACTAAAGTCTTGACGATAGAGATAATTGCTTCTGAGTTTTTCGCCATCTAAGGGAGATAATCGTAAACGTGCATCGTCACTATATATATTATAGGTTTGTTGTGCGATTTGGGATAATAATGTTTGTAGATTTTTTTGTTTTGCGTCTATAATAAGAGGCTTTGGAGGTTTGCCTAAATTGGGATGATGCCATTGTGCAAGTGGAAGTTGGAAGAAATCCCCTACCGCTTGTACGGCCATTTGGGTGGCAAGGGATTTTCCTTTGAGCGAGTAACCTGCAATGTGAGGGGTTGCAATATCTACTAAGTTCAGTAAGTCGGGATTAATATTTGGTTCATTCTCCCATACGTCAAGGGCGCAGGCTAAGAGGGTTTTATTGAGAATGCTTTTTTTTAAGGCATCCTCATCCACCACTTCGCCTCTTGAGGTGTTGATAAAAATGGCTTGGGGTTTTAATTGTGCGAAAAATTTTGTGTCGGCTAAGTGATAAGTCGCAAATTTTCCTTCACTGGAAAGAGGCGTGTGCAAACTAATAAGGTCGGATTGCGCAAGAAGTTGCTCAAGGGACGTAAAGTTTTTTGCCCCCTCAACTTGGGCTCGAGGAGGGTCATTACAAAGAACCTTCATCCCCAAAATTTGCGCAATCTTTGCAACTCGTTTGCCTACATTTCCAAGTCCAACAATCCCCATGGTCTTTTCTCGCAAGTCAATCTCGTGTTTGTGCGCAAGGGCAAGCATTGCACAGGTAACGTATTGTTCTACGGCGGTAGAATTACAACCCTCTGCATTTGTCCATTGAATGTTATTCTTTTGACAAAAGTCGGCATCAATATGGTCGTATCCAATGGTGGCAGAGGCAATAAATTTAATGTTTGTTTTGTCCAATAAGGCTGCATTGCAGAGTGTGCGAGTGCGAACGACCAGTGCATCTGCGGTGCGAATTAGAGGGTTTGAGAATTTTGAGGCATCAAGATATTCTACGGTGGCATAGGGCTCGAAAACGCCTTGAATAAAGGGTATTTTATTGTCTATAATAATTTTCACGACTCATTTTTTTTCAAAGGTAAGGCTTTATTATTACATAATAATTTGAGGTTTTAAGACTTCTTGCAATCGTTACATTCTGGAATAATATTTTGCGAGGTTCGAAGACTTCAAGTTTTTTTCATAAATTTGCTCAATGTTTAAGGCTTTATAGTACTTAATAGGAGATGTTTATTATTCGTCTTATCTCAAAAAAACATAATATGCAAAAATATAAATTCGTTTTATTGTTTTTTCTACTGCCCTTCTTGGCACCTGCCCAAAGTGCAAACTATGATAGACCTACGGTGAATTTTATCCTCGTTAAACACGGAGATGAACTGGATGCAGCGGCCGAAAAAGTCTTCCGAAGTCTCCGCCCTGAAGATAAATTTTATTCGAATAACTTAGGACTTAATGCTCTTAATTTACCCAAACTAAAACGCGAGAATCAATCGCCTGCTGCTTGGCAAGAAGTATTAAAGGGGTTGGAACGTGAAAGGGTTGCTCATAAAGAAATCGCAGCGTGGTACAATGTACAGAAGGATACGTTCTTGAATATGAAGGTTATTCACACTCGTAGCGAGGTCAATGCTACGGATGAAAATCTGCATATCGCTGCGGCTACGAAACGTGGAATTGAAGAGCTTAAAAATGCAGGGAGTAAACTTATTCCTAAAACCTTTGTTATCGTACTTGATTACTTGAATGCCACATACAGCGCAGACCGTATGGCGCAAGTCCATTACTGGAATTCAATAGTACGTGCGTATGTCTTTCAACTAAATTATAATGAGTCCATAGAGGAAAGTATTTATGATTGCTGGATTTATGATGAGGATAGTCCTGAGGTGAAAGCCGAAAAAAAAGAACGCTTCGCCAAACTTCCATTTACGATGAATTATGTAACGCAGGTTTCTGTTCGCCAAACATCTTCGGGCTTGCTAAGCAGTAGCGGAGGAGCTATGGGCGCAAATAGCGGTATTGAACAAATATTACGGGCAAGTATGCGTGTGATGTCTCGTAATGAACTCCTTACAGAAATGTACCAAAGTGGCTACAAATTGGCACTTAATGAACTCGAAAAACAAGTGGTTGACTTTAAAGTAACCTCCGGCATTACAAATGTTGAGCCAATACGTGCAAAAATTGGACGAAAAGAGGGACTTAAAACCGACCATCGATATTACGTTAATGAATATCAAGTGGACAAAAATGGGAAAGTCTCTGCAAAACGAAAAGGCGTTATTCGTGCAGGAAAAAAAGTGGTCGATAATCGTGGAGTAACCAAAGGCGAGACCCCAGAAAGTCATTTCTACCAAATTGCAGGGGGAAAACTCGAAAATGGAATGACTTTAGTGCAAAAAAACGATGCAGGACTTAGCTTTAATGTGGGATATACTGCCCTCGACTTTAAGCACGGAGGTTGGCGAATTGGAATGGATATGTTGACCAATAAACTCATCAATACAGGGCTTCCGTCTCTTTTGTTGTTTGTAGATATGGAATTTGATAATGTTGATTATCAATTAAAAAATTCCTCGTTTGTTGATTCATATTCGTTCTGGCGCGTGAGCGGTGGTATCGGTAAAGGATTTTACTTCTGGCGCAACTTCTGCCTCCAACCTCAACTTGGATTTGGTTATGAAAATACTTCCGTTGGCAACCTTGCGCTTGAAACATTATACTTTAAAGGCGCAATAAACCTAAGTCTTAACCTCTTTTATCCCCTCGCTCTTGTGGGAGGCGTGGGCGCACATTACTATTTGGCTCCTTCTTTTGAAAGCAATTCTAGTTTGCTATTTAATAATTCGCTCAATAGTTACAAAGATGTTTTTCCCGCTCGCTCAAGCTTTATGGGAATAACTTATCTTGGCATAAAAATCAGTTTTTAATCACCTTTTTTTCAACTATTTTTTTTAACCTTAAATACACTACTACATGAAACACAATTTTCGCATAATGCTTTCGATGCTGTCCATCCTGTTGATTGGATTAAATCTTAATGCGCAATCTCGCAAAGACCGCAAAATCCTTTTTGGCAGTAGTTACAATTATGAACTTACCCCTCTTGCAGTAGGACAAGATGGAACAAAGGTCTTTAAAGTCTTTGGCTTCGCAAAAAAAGTGGACTTGGCAATCGTTCAAGCCAAAAAAAATGCAGTCGCTGCTTGTATCTTCCGAGGTATTGCTGGCGGTAATGGCGTGGCATCTACCCCTGCAATTTGCCCCGATAGCAAAACCGAAGAATTACACGCAGAATACTTTGAGAAATTCTTTGAAACTGGAGGTCGATACCTCCAATATGTTAACAGTACCACCGATGGCGTGCCAAGTGGACAAGATCGCCTCAAAATTAAAGGCGGCTACAAAGTGGGAGTCTCCGTTCAAATACTATATGATAAACTTCGCAAAGACCTAGAGTCTGATAATATTGCTCGCCGTTTAGATGCAGGCTTTTAACCTCTCCTCGTCTTCAATATTTAATCTTTAATATTTATTCAATAATGAAAACTTTAATTTCAAGCCTATTATTAAGCCTCTTTGTTTATACAGGAGCATTTGCCCAAGCCAAAAAACCAACCATTATGGTACTACCAAGTGATGTGTACTGTATTAATAAGGAATATTCTCAAACATTTACCGTAAATGGAACGGAGAAAACCCTCCCCGATTATCGAAAAATGTTGCAAAATGACCGAAATATGCGCCTTGCAATTACAAAATTAGCCGCCATTATGGCCGATAGAGGATTTCCACTCAAAGACCTAGAACAAGAATTGAAAAATCTCGAACAAGAAAGTGCAGAAACAATCGCAATGCAAGGAAAACAAGGCGGAGAGATTATTGAATCTCCTATCGAAAAATTGAAACGCACTGCAAAAGCAGATATTATTCTTGACCTCGATTTTAATATCTCTAAAAAAGGCCCCTCAAGTTATGTAACGTTCAACCTTCGAGGATTGGACACTTATACCGCAAAACAAATCGCAGGAGTTGCCGGTAGCGGAAAGCCTTCGTCTTCTGCCACTCCAGAGTTGCTCCTAGAAGAAGCCGTATTAAGTTATATGGATGACTTTAACGGCAAACTTACAGCGCACTTTGATGATATGTTTAAAAATGGTCGAGAAATTAAACTGATGATTAAACGCTTTAATAGCGCATCGTTTGATTTTGAAAGTGACTTCGAAGTCGATGGAGAATCTAAAGAATTTGGGGAGGTTATAGATGATTGGCTCGAAAAACATTGTGTCAAAGGCCGCTTTAACCGAGTTGATGGAAGCGCAAATATGCTTCGATATGAACAAGTGCGGATGCCTCTATTCAAAACAAGTAATAGCGGAAAGGAAACCGCAATAGATGCTCGTGCGTTTGCTTCTGAACTTCGCTCATTCCTACGTAAAGCGCCTTTTAATGCTGATTGTAAAGTGTATCAACGTGGATTAGGGGAGGCTTGGATTATTGTGGGCGAAAGGTAAGTGGCTTAAAAAAAAGTGTATCTTTGCCAATCACGTTTATAATAAATAACCCTGTTCTTATGAGGCAAATTATTCTCACATATCTTTTTTTATCTCTTATGGCAAGTAATATTTTTGCACAAGGGAAGTTGACGATAAGCGTAAAAATGCCCGAGGAAACGTTGTTGAGTAAAGTCGCTCAACAAGAACTAGCAACTCAACTTAATCAACTTACGGTTCTTAATGATGTGGGAAGCTCAGATACGTCAAATCGCTTTGTGATTACGCCTCGCTTAAGTATTATACAATCAATCGCATCTCCTACCGCGCCAACACAACAAATAGTACAAGTGAGCCTCGTTTTGGCAATAAGCGACACAAAAATGCAAAAAACAATCGTGACGCAAACCGAAATAAAAGGGAAAGGAGTGGGCGAAAATGAGGATGCTGCTATCATTAATGCAATTCAACAAATCGAAATAAGAAACGCTAATCTTAAACGCTTTATAGAACTCGCAAAGATGAAAATAACAGGGCTTATAAGTGCAGAACCCTCTGAATTAAACACAAATATCTCATCAACCAAACAATGCATAGAAGTCGATACAAGTACCTCGGGTAAATAAGCATTAACAAAGACGAATAATAAACTTAATCTGAATTATTTTTTAAACTAAAATCGAATTATTATGAAAAAACCGTTATTTTTTGCAGCAATAATAACTATTACTGCAAGTATGATTTTATCGTGTAAATCACCTCAATCAATCGTAAAGGCTGCTGGCGAAAAAGAAGTAAGTGTCCCCTGCGATGATAAAAAAACCGATAAAGACTTCTTTAGAGGATGGGGAGTTGGCGAAAGTAAAGACCTTAACACTGCGCGAGATAAAGCAAGAATGTCTGCGAATGCAGCAATGGCAGGAAGCATCTCAACCACTATTAAGCAAGTACTTGAACGTTATGTAAACGATGCTGGACAAAAACCTTCTGATTATGCCGAAACTTTTGAGGGTATGACCAAACAAGTGGTTAATCAAAAAATTAGTAATATAAGCGTCTGCTGTAACAAAACCGTGCAAACGCAAGAAGGTATGTACAAGGTTTATATGGCACTAGAGGCAAACAAAGAAGAAGTCTATAAAACTTTAGAGAAAGGCGCAGAAAGTCAAAAAAAGTTGGAAACACTCTTTAATCGTGAAAAATTCCGCCAAAATTTTGACGCTGAAATGGCAGCCTTTGCAAAAACCCAAAATCAATAGTTAAAGTTTCTGAAGAATGAATAGAGCGGTTTATAGTGTAGTTGTATTGTTCCTACTTACAACTACACTTATTGCTCAAGAAAAAGTTCTTGAGCGTAGCACAAAAAAAATGCCTGAATGGGCAAAGAATCTCACTGAAGCTCAGTTCCTTATTATGCAAGGAGAACACTACTCTCTTTCTGGAGCAAAACAACAAGCAATACAACAAATAAAACAAGAAATGGTACGCAGTATTGCTGAACAAATTATCTCTACAAGCATTCGCACCGTGCAAGAACAAGAAAAACAAACACAAGAGACTTACTCCAAAACTATTACCACAAAGGCAGCAAAAGTGCCTTACCTTAGAGGTATCTCAGAAGCACAACTTAGTGATTTTTATTGGGAAAAAGTGCAAAATAAAAAGAATAAAGGAATCGTTTATCGCTACTATGCAAAATATCCTTTTAACGCAACACAACTAAGGAAACTCGTTGCAGAGTTTAGAGAAGAAGAAGAAAAATTAGCGAATCGAATTAATACACTACAAGCCTCTATTAAAGATGTAAACTCCATTGAACAAATTGATGCAGCAATACAAGAACTAAGTAAACTTATGCCCAATTTGGACGAAACGCAAAAGACAAAAGCCCACTTTATTCAATCCCGCTATCGCTCATTATATGAAAGTGTCGTAATTACAGAGGTAGCACACTCTCTTGGCAAACTATCTTATCAACTCAATATCGGAAAGCGTATAGTATATACCACACGAAAACCAACTATAAAAAAGGGATGTACTAGCATTCTGCAAACAAAACTAGATACAATCAACAAAATCAGTTATCGTTATGATGGCTGCTATAACGATAAAGAAAATTTTATACGCATCATTTATCGTCTTGGAGATAATAATTTAGAAGAAAAATTTCTCGTTCCTCTAAAATATAATCTTGCTCAGTGATAGCAAAAAGAATACAGCGAATCGTTTGCATAGGAGCAGGCAATGTTGCCTACTCACTCGTTCCTGCCTTATATGGAGTTGGGTATAATGTTATCCAAATTTGTAGTCGTAAAGTCGATACAGCAAAACACCTTGCAAATCTTGTAAGAGCCTCATGTACTGATAATATTAAGGAAATGGATACCAGCGCAGACCTTTATATCTTAGCAGTATCTGATAGAGAAATTCAAAATGTCCTACAAAATGCAAACTTTGGCGAAAGTCTGGTAATACATACTTCGGGCTCCACACATATAAATGTTTTTGAAAAGTATAATATTAAGCATTATGGAGTCCTTTATCCCTTGCAAACTCTCTCCCAAAAACGTATTGCGAATTTTGTCCATATCCCTTTATTTATCGAAGCAAAAGAAATGCAAGATATGGAGCAGTTGACGCTGATTGCAAATAAATTGTCCACAAAAGTAAAGCCTCTAAATTCTGAACAAAGAATGCATCTCCATATTTCTGCCGTATTTGCTTGCAATTTCACCAATCAAATGTTCGCAATTGCACATAAATTACTAAAGCAATCCAATTTAGATTTCGAGGTATTGCGGCCTCTTATTAACGAAACTGTAACAAAAGCCCTGAATGCAGGGAATCCAAAAACTGTGCAAACAGGACCGGCTGTGCGTGAGGATAATAATATTATCCAGCTGCATCTCCAAGAATTGCTTCCGTACGAAATAGAAAGAAATATCTATAAAATAATTTCAGACAGTATTCAAACATACAAAAATCAATAACTCTGATTGAATTATGGCAAATTACAAAGAAAAACTACATAACATAAAAGCATTTGTTTTTGATGTAGATGGCGTATTTACAAATGGCATGGTACTCGCAGACTCAAGCGGAGATTTACTTCGTATGCATAATGCTAAAGATGGATATGCAGTACGATACGCTATTGAATTAGGCTATCATATTGGAATTATTACAGGAGGGGCAAGTGAAACAATCCGAGACCGTTTTAAACTGCTTGGAGTAAGCGATGTATATTTGTCGGCTTATCACAAAGGAGCTCCTTTCACTGATTTTTATTTTAAGTATCATCTAACTCCTAATGATATACTGTTTATGGGAGATGATATTCCTGATATTGAAGTATTGCAACAATGTGGTGTGGCAACTTGCCCTGCTGATGCAGTACAAGAGGTTAAGGATATATGTGATTATATATCTCTCTACAACGGAGGTACAGGTTGTGTACGTGATGTAATTGAGCAGACTTTGCGATTGCAAGGAAAATGGCACACTTCAAGTAATGGTATCTCTGGTTAAATGAGGCCTTTTTCGCTAAAAAAATTCCTATTTATCGCCTGTGGATTAATTAGCCTAGGGTTAGGCATTTTAGGGGTCTTTTTACCTTTATTGCCAACGACTCCCTTCCTTTTACTGAGTGCGTGGCTTTTTGCTCGTTCATCATCAACGTATTATCAACGCTTATTACAACATAAATGGTTGGGAAGTTATATCCGTAGTTATAGAGAAGATAAAGCAATCCCTCTGCGAACTAAAATAATCGCAATTACCCTACTATGGAGTACAATTTTGTACTCGGTCGTATTTGCTCTCTCAGTTTGCTGGATGCGTCTAGTATTATTACTGATTGCAATCGGGGTTAGCTGGCATCTTCTAAGTTTTAAAACAAAATATAAACCTAAAGATGTTACACAAAAAACTCCAAAAGTATAGAGTTATTCTAGCCTCACAGTCTCCTCGAAGAAGAGAACTATTAAAGGGTTTAGACATCAATTTTGAACTCTCTCCATTTTATGAAATTGACGAAGCCTTCTCTTTGACAATGCCAAAAGAAGAGGTGCCTATCTGGATTGCTCAAAAAAAATCAAAATCTTATCCAAAATTACTAAACTCTAATCAACTACTCTTAACCGCAGATACTTTGGTCTGGAGTGAAGATTGTTTCTTAGGCAAACCTAAAGATGCAGAACAAGCTCAATATATGCTACAAAAGTTATCAGGAAAAACACATGAAGTGCTTACAGGAGTTTGTCTGCGCCATAAAGAGCAATATCATAGTTTTTTTGAAACAACTCGTGTAACTTTTCGCCATTTACAGGACGATGAAATTATCTATTACATTAAGCAGTATAAACCTTACGACAAAGCAGGAGCCTATGGTGTACAAGAATGGTTAGGTTATACGGCAGTAGAGCGCATAGAGGGTTCATACCAAAATATTATGGGACTGCCTGTACAAAAGTTATACGTAGAATTGGCGAAGTTTATTAATGCAGTAAGTGCAAAATAATTAATTCTTTTAAAATTGCAGCAACATACTACCTGAAGAGTATCCTCCCCCAAATACAGTAATCCCTACAGTCTCACCCTTATGCAGTTTATGCAAATTTTGAGCAAATGCAAGCATAGCACTCGCTGCTCCAGTATTGCCAAGTTCTTGAATATTGTTAAAAAAGCGGTCTTCAGGCAAGTTCCATTGATGTGCAATATTCTTAACAATACGATAATTGGCCTGATGACAAGCAAAATAGTTAACATCACTAATCTTCATTTGATTGCGGCTTAGAAGTTCTTCCATCGCTCGTGCCATATAAGTGCAAGCATAGTGAAAGACATCTCGACCATCATGCATGGCAATACCGCCATTATGAGGATATAAACAAACCGCCTCTGGCCCTTTTCCAATAGTGGCTAATCCATGCGTAAGAACATCTACAATTTGAGGTTCATTAGTTGCTTGCTTTTCTTTTGACAAAAAAAACGATACCGCAGCATCTCCCCACAAGTGTCCACTTTTTTCATCAGTATCATCACTATAAGCCGAATTTACCTCTGAGCATACTATAAGTGCTTTACTTGCCTTGCTCATCGCAAAATAGCCCTGTGCAATCTCCACAGCATTAACCAGTGAAGAACAAGCAGAACTTATCGAAAACACTTGCGCATTAGGAATATTAAAATTACGCTGAACATGATGCGCTAATGTTCCAATGGTGTCAATTACAGTATAACTTGCCGATATAATTAAATCTACATCTTGTA
>JBOFDL010000099.1:0-4701 GCA_051646985.1 Bacteroidales bacterium
TCTCCTGCATCTACTCGCTGGGGGTAAATCATATTTTTAATGCGCTCCGAGGCACTATAGATGCTACTATCACCATTAATTTTTTCTGATAGTTCGTATATCTCTATCTCCATGGGTGTTTTGCTATCACCATAGGTAGATGAAAAGCCTAATAAAAGAAAGGCGGAATCAAGTTCTTGCACACCCTCTTCAAAGGTATATCCATAATGCCCTGCAAAGAATTCGGTAGCAAATCCTACACTCGTTTTCCCAAATTCAGGATGATTCATTCGTCCTAAAATGGCCGTCGCAAAATTTGCGGTATTATTCGAGTCCAAATAGATTGTTTGTAGATTTAAGAATTTCCCCGCATCAAATCTAGCAATTTGTAATTGTTGGTCGGAAGGAATATAATCTTGACCAAGGTTTTTATCTAATTTTGTACATGCACAAAGAACGAACAAACACAGTGCAACCAAATATATTTTATTCTTGATCAAGGATAATATCATAAAATTTAGCATATTCTTCAATGTCAAGTTCTTCACAAAAAGGGAGTATCGGCAGGTTGAGTTGATTAACATAATCTTCCAGTTCGGGGTGAATTACTTTGCTGCCCATAATAATGCCGTTGGCATAACTAAGTGCAAATTTAGTCAATTCCAAATATCCTGCTTTCGAAAGAGCACTTGTTTCTTCTTGGCTAATACCGTCAAATGCTAGTTTTTGATTGAAGTAAGCGTCAAATTTTGCGTCAAAAAAATCGTCGTTCAAAACAATTACAACTTTCGTATTTGCAAAAAGAGGGTCATCGTGATAGGCTTTTTTTACCAGTAGCGGGGTAATGAATGAAAACCAACCTGTACATTGGACAATAGAGGGTTGCCAACGTAATTTTTTTATGGTTTCAAGTGTTCCCCTCGAAAAGAAAATCATTCGCTCGTCATTATCTCCAAAAAAAGCACCTCCTTCATCAAGCACCATTGCTTTTCGGCGAAAGAAATCTTCATTGTCAATAAAATAAACTTGCATACGAGCAGATGGAATGGAGGCAACTTTGATAACTAATGGGTGATCACCATCTCCTATAACAATATTCAAGCCAGAAAGTCGAATAACTTCATGCAGTTGATTCCTTCGCTCATTAATTAGCCCATAGCGAGGCATAAATGAACGAACTTCAAAGCCTTTTTCTTGTATCCCTTGAGGTAAACAACGCCCTAGTTTGCCCATTGGCGTTTCTGCCACATAAGGCATCATTTCTTGATTAACGAATAGTATTTTGCCTTTTCCCTGCATTATTGTCTCTATTGATAGAATGCGGCAAAGGTAGTGATTATTTGTGAATATAGCGCGTTTTCTGCGCAAAACTTGTGTGTAACAGCCATGGCAAAATTTTATTTTAATTACCTTTGCTCCAAACTCATTTTAATGGATTATGTATCAACCTCAACTCTGTGATATTCAGAATGCACGTCGACGCATCAACAATGTTGTAGTACACACGCCTCTTGCTAGAGATGTAGCGTTAAGTGAACGTTATGAGGCAAATATATTTCTCAAGCGTGAGGATTTGCAAATGGTGCGCTCTTATAAAATTCGTGGAGCGTATAACAAAATAGTTTCATTAAGTAAACAAGAACTGGAGCAAGGAGTCGTCTGTGCTAGTGCAGGAAATCATGCTCAAGGCGTTGCTTTTGCTTGCAAAGCATTGAGTATTAAGGGAACTATTTTTATGCCAACGCCAACGCCTTTGCAAAAAATCAATCAAGTTAAAATGTTTGGAAAAAGCAATATTGAGATTGTTTTGGTAGGAGACACTTTTGATGATGCTTATGCTGAGGCTGTACGCTATACTGAAATGCATACCTGTACATTTATTCATCCATTTAATGATGAAAAAGTGATTGAAGGACAAGCAACTGTTGGTCTTGATATTTTGAATGATGCAGAACAGGCAATAGATTATTTATTTGTACCCATTGGAGGCGGAGGACTGGCAGCGGGAGTGGGAAGTGTCTTCAAAAACCTCAGTCCAAACACTCAACTAATTGGTGTAGAGCCTACTGGGGCTGCTGGAATGAAAGCCTCTATTGAGGCTAACAAGATTATCACTTTACCTGAAATTGACACATTTGCAGATGGAGTTGCTGTAAGGCGTGTAGGAGATATTACATTTGAGATTTGTAAAAAAGTACTAGATGATTTGATTCTTGTACCTGAAGGAAAAATTTGCACAACCATTTTGGAGTTGTACAATGAAAGTGCCATTGTTGTAGAGCCTGCGGGTGGTATATCTATATCGGCATTGGATTTTTACAAAGAGCAAATTAAGGGCAAAAACATAGTCTGCGTGGTGAGTGGTAGCAACAATGATATTACTCGAATGGAGGATATCAAGGAACGCTCTTTACTTTATCAAGGTCTCAAACATTACTTTGTGATACGCTTTGCTCAACGTGCGGGAGCATTGAAGGAATTCTTGGAAAAAGTTTTAGGTCCAAATGATGATATTACTCACTTTGAGTATAAAAAGAAAAATTTTAGAGAAAAAGGACCCGCTGTAGTTGCTATTGAACTACGTCATCGTGATGATTTTAAGGGATTAATTAAGCGAATGAAAAAACAGGGGATTGTTTTTGAGTATATCAATGAAAATCCGGATTTGTTTCAGTTTTTAACATAGGGTTCTATATATATATAGAGAAAATTTATAGGAGAAAAGGGGGAGAATATTCAATAAAAGGATATACATTTGCAGACAATTTTTTTATCAAAAATCACTTTTAAAAATTAAACTTATGAGCATTAAAGGAACAAAAACCGAACAAAATCTGCTAAAATCATTTGCAGGTGAATCACAAGCACGTAATCGCTATACTTATTTTGCAAAAGTTGCAAAAAAAGAAGGATACGAGCAAATTGCTGCAATTTTTGAAGAAACTGCCTTTAACGAAGAACAACACGCAAAAGTTTTTTTTAAGTATTTAGAGGGCGGAATGGTAGAAATTACTGCCATGTACCCAGCAGGGGTAATTGGCACTACTGCCGAAAATCTTTTGGCTGCTGCAAATGGTGAGCAAGAAGAATGGGAAGTACTTTATGAAGAATTTGCAAAGGTTGCAGAGGCTGAAGGTTTTACTAAAATTGCGAACTCATTCCGTATGATTGCAAAAGTTGAAAAAGAGCATGAGGCTCGTTATCGTAAACTACTTTCTAATCTTGAAAAAGGCGGAGTATTTAAGGCGGCAAACAAAATTTCATGGAAATGTCGCAACTGTGGATTTATACATGAAAGTGATACTGCACCACAGGCTTGTCCTGCTTGTGAACACCCACAAGCTCACTTTGAAATTCAAGCAAAGAATTACTAAACTTAAGGTTATTCTTAGAAAGAAAGGCGACACAATTGTGTCGCCTTTCTTTTTACAACTTTAGAAAAAATACGATTTTCCTTCCCTTAAAAATGAGATTAACTGTGATACCTCTTTTCATTTTTAGGCATTATTTGGAATAAACGAAATAGCAGATATTCAATAATGCCATCTTGCGCATAAACTCTTTTTAGGTAGGTCATCATATAGACTTAATTTCTGCAATAATTGAGGTTGGTCGATGCACTTCCTATCTTTATCAACTGCAGGCACACATATACCTGCCTTTGGTCTCTCCTCTATATCTATTTTAAAACGGTCAATATTGACATCGGTCGATCTTCTGGAGACTGTTATAAGCCTCTAAATTCAAATTCATTTAAGTTTCCTAAGGTTCATAGTGGAATATTATTTGGCAAGGTATAATCATAGTTTGCTTTTTGAGTGTTTTTCTAATTAGGAAAATGATAATTGCAAAAAAACAATATAAGAGATTTTTCAGAGTGTGTTGGGTTTTCAATATTATTAGAACAATAAAAATTCTAGTAAACAAAGGTGAATTTACTTTCTGTTTTATACAATAATTGAGGAATTTGATTAATTAACAACAGTTTTAAGTGTTAAAAAAAACGGGATTATTTGCATAAAGTAAAAAAAACAGTAAATTGCATTCGATTTTATTAAAATTAACAGCTTGTATGGCGTTAATAATAAATTGAATGTTGTGAGCTATCAATTTACATGTAAATTAAAGGACTATAACTATATAATATAAGAATAATTGAAATTGCATATTGAAAATATTTATAAAATTTGATCAAAGACAAAAAATAACAATCAAAATCTCATTTTTTTTAACTAAAATACATTTAACTATGAAAAGAAATTTGTTTAAACACTATCTACACTTAGGGATAGAACTTAAAAAAACATGTTTTGTGGTATTCATTGCTTTATTTTCATTAATGTTAGGGACAAAAAATGCAATAGCACAAGAAAAAATTACAATAACGGGAGTTATTGTTGATAATACAGGAGAACCTGTAGTAGGAGCCAATATCCTTGAAAAAGGAACCACTAATGGTGTGTTTACGGATATTGATGGTAATTACAGTATTAAGGCGTCGAGCAATGGGATTTTAAGCGTGTCTTTTGTTGGTTATGAAACAGTTGAGGAGCAGATTGCAGGACGTACTAATATTAAGGTAGCAATATCTGAAGGCACAATGGTGCTTGACCAAGTTGTAGTTACAGCAATGGGAATTAAGCGCAAGGAGTCTTCTCTTACCTACTCTGCACAAATTGTAGGGGGCGATGAGTTAACTCGTGCCAAAGACCCTAATATGGT
>JBOFDL010000100.1:0-2335 GCA_051646985.1 Bacteroidales bacterium
TCTTTTCTATTCTCAAAAACTCCCTTTGAGTAAAAGCTATAAATGCCTTCGGGTAGGTCTTTTTGCATTTTGTGTCGCTGTTACTTTCCCTTTTAAATCATGCAATAAATACGCTAGTTACAAATGCTAGAAAGGTTTCTATTTTCTAAACTAACTTCTCATACTCACTTATCTTCCCTATTTCACAGATAATTTGTCCTTTTTCATTGGTAAAAAACATCGGCGAAAATTTTGCATTCCAAACCATCTCATAATATTTGTAAGAGTAGCGAGTATAAACGACTTGAAAATACACATCGTCGAAGCCCTTAATAATAATCATGAACTCAGCATCACTCGCTATGATGTCAGCCTCAGTTTTCCCATATAAAGGGCTACTTTCATCAATGTGATGCACCAAAGTCCAGTTTAAAGGAAAGAAATTAATCTTATTAATCTCCAATTCAATGGGCATAAAGCGGCGAATTTTTACTCCGTTCTCCTCTTCATAGTAGCCCATCGTGATATTCACTTCTAACTCAATGAGTTCGCTCTTTTGCTGATTAACGATTCTGAATATCAGCGACTTATCCTTTGTATCCTTATAAGGAGCTACCAACAAGTTCTCGCTAAATTTGATTTTAGCCGTAGGCTTTGCGAATCTTCCATAGACTAATCCTGTTGCTAAGGCAAAGCCCAACAAGCCAAGCAAGGCTTCAAATGATGCTGTCAAACTTGCCATTCCCCCTTGCGGACTAATCGTGCCATACCCCACAGTTGTAAATGTTTGACAGCTGAAATAAAACATTTGCGCAAAATTATTCAAGGTATCAACATTTTTTACCCCTGCAAAATGCGTTATCCCAATTCCTACATAAATAAAAGCAAAGAGTGCATTTAGCATTACAAACACAAGAATCACGATTAACAAGAACTTCCAAAAAGAAATCGTTATTAAGTAATGATAAGGATTACTTACATAGTCATCACTAAATTTTCGGACAACGTTAAATGTGCCATCTTTGTTAATAAAGCGGTCGCTGTTCCCAGTTTTCTGTCCGAAGCCCAGTTCTCTATACCTTTTTACCATGATAAATTTGTTTGATACAATAAGATGAAAGTGAAATACATTACTTAGCAAAAATGTTTTGAAACTTACAAAGATTACCACTTCTTTTTCAAATGTCAGCAGCGTACTTTGTAAGCTCCTTCCCTATTTTCCCAAGCCTACTGCCGCATCTATCACCTTTAAGAACTCGGCACGATAGCCATTTTTATCATAAATACGCGCATTATTCGCCCAAGTTTTTGCTTTTTCGTAGGAAGATGTGCCTTTAAACTTGGAATCCCTTAGGAGCATACCGAAGCTCACGACTGAGGCAGCAAAGCGTGTGTTTTCAGAGGCATTTTCAAACGTTGTACCTTTATCTATCACATCAATGCTAATGAGTTGGCTAGTTTCAGCTTGAGGCTCTTTGTAACGGAAATTGATTTGCAAAGATTGAAGACTGCCTCCCCTGCCTGTCGAACTTCTTTGCGCAGGAATAATTTCATATAAAGCCGTTAAAGACTGCCCTGCACTTAAATCACCCGCATCTTTTTTATCATTAGCAAAATCTTCCTTGTTTAACTTCCGATTTTCATAGCCAATCAAGCGATAAGCCGACACGAATTGCGGATTAAACTCGATTTGAATCTTTACATCTTTTGCTACTGTAAAGAACTTGTCGAACTCTTCCACGAAAATCTTTTGCGCGTCTTCACTCTTATTTAAGTACTCATAAATCCCATTGCCATGGTCAGCGAGAGCCTCAAGTCCTTCATCATTATAGTTGCCTGTTCCACAACCGATTACGGACAAAAACACACCTGATTCCCTTTGCTCCTCAATAAGTTTTATTAAGTCCTTACGACTTGATACGCCCACATTAAAATCTCCATCTGTTACCAAAACTACCCGATTATTAGCATTAGGAACAAAGTGCTTTTTCGCAATTTCATAAGCTGTAACAATACCTTTCGCGCCATTCGTACCACCTCCTTGTGTAAGGTTATTGAGATGTTTTATAATCAGCTCCTTTTGAGAAACGGGCGTAGCATCAAGTTCTATCCTTTCCGCACCAGCGTAGGTAACAATCGCCACCTTATCATTAGGATTCAACTCATTTACTAATAGCTCCAAACTTTTAACTACAAGGGGTAACTCCTCTGACATTGAACCCGATACATCAACTAAAAAGACAAAATTAGAAATTGGGCGTTGCTGTTTATCATAATTTTTTCCTTTAAAACCAATGCGCACCAATTTATGATTCATGTCCCAAGGGCAGCTACTCACTTCACCCTCTACATAAAT
>JBOFDL010000101.1:0-2019 GCA_051646985.1 Bacteroidales bacterium
CGGATACTGCAAGCGTTTTGATGGCACCCGCTGAAATAGCATTGACATGAACACCAACGTGTGCCATTTCTGCTGCCAAGTAACGTACACTTGCTTCTAGAGCTGCTTTAGCAATACCCATTACATTGTAGTTAGGAATCGCACGAACAGAGCCCATATAGCTCAAAGTAACAATACCAGAACCTTCATTAAATAAAGATTTTGCAGCTTTTGCTACAGCAAGCAATGAGTAAGCTGAGATATCTTGTGCAAGGGCATAGCCGTCACGTGAGATATCGGATACACTACCATCAAGTTCTTTTTTTTCAGAATAAGCAATGGCGTGTACTAAACCGTCTATTTTTCCCACACGACTTTCAATAGTTGAAAATGCGCAATGGATAGATTCGTCAGACACAACATCACATTCGATAAGTATATCTTCTGGTCCAGCAAGCTTTGCAAGATGTTTTTCCATACGTTCATTTTGATAAGTATAAATCAAGGTCGCCCCTTGATCTTTCATAGCTTTAGCACAACCCCAAGCGATAGACTTGTTGTTAGCCACACCCATAATGACAATTTTTTTTCCTTCTAAAAACATATAAATCAGCCCCCTTAAAATAAAAACCTAGATAAATAGTTTAGCATATAAAGTATTGTAATGTAAAGTCTTATAATTGTCAAATTTTTCTCTTTATATCAAAATATCAAAGAAAACTTTTTTGGATGTGGTTTCTTTTACTTGCATGAATTGAAAGATATTCTCTACTAAATTGCTGTGAAAATGGCTTGGCTATTTTATTGCTCATAGATAGAAGTGGAATTAGACGACTATATATTTACTTGATTTAGCTCCGCTCAAGATCTCAGTTCAGCTGCTAAGCAACTCACAAAAGAACAAGTGAAGCACCGTCCATCTCGACATTAAAATAAAGAATTTATCGATACTATTCCATAGCATTTCATGAAAACAGTCAACTGTTGTTTTTTTAATAAGCATAAAGTCCCTGTATAACGGTTGAAAGAAACAAAATAATTCAAATGAAGATATTAGAAATGGAGTAATAAATTGGAACAATTAATTATATTAGGGAATGGATTTGATCTGGCTTGTAACTTGAGATCAAGATATGAAGATTTTTATAATTCAAGATACAAAAAGTCGTTAACAGATAAAATTGATAATATATAGCTTGGATAGATGACAATGATAACATAAATGAATATTCTGAAAAAAAGGGCTAAATGATATAACTATATGGGATATAATTTTCTATCATTTTGAGAATGTCATGGATAAACCGTGGACTGATGTGGAAAAAACAATACATAAATATTTTGAAGTATCTTTTTTGCTTGTATTCATAAAGAAATAAAAAACGCAAAAACTTCAGAAAGCATCTGAAGTTTTTTAATTATATTAAGGTTGCATAACTCCAGTGAAAACAAGCCAAGCTAAAACAGTTTTCGCAATGAGGCTAAGACAGATGTAGACATACTCTCCATAAAAATAATCAGACCATCTCCCAACCTTTTTATATTGAAGGAACATATTAATAGGGAACAAGTTGAAAAAGATAAAATACGAAATCAGAATAGCATAAACAAACCAAGGAGTTTCTGCTGGGCTTGAATTCCCCCAAGCGTAAAGAGCAATAACTAACCAAGTAGCTATCCCTGGAACACATCCAAAAATAAAGGCGAGCCAATTTGTTTTTTGGGTATGTTGATTAATGCTCTCCATCAGTAAACCAAATAGATTCATTGAAGCATTAAGAACGAATATAAGGACAAGCGCCCCGATATCATAGATTCCAAAAAGAAGCGCAATAAGAACAATCATAATGGAGGAGCTTAAAGCATATTCATACCATCTAAAGTAATTTATCCCTTTTTCTAAATCTTTATTGTAAGTCTTATTAAGACGTGGAGATACAATGAGAAAGTGAGCAACTGATGAGATAAACAAGAAAGAGGCAACTAAGATTCCAAAGGGCGCTTCCCCTATTTGCTTTGGATCTGTGACTAATGTCATTT
>JBOFDL010000102.1:0-5728 GCA_051646985.1 Bacteroidales bacterium
AAAAAAATTCTACCTCACGACATTCTAAAATACCTATTAGAATTGCAGTCCTCAAAAGAGTAGGAGTATACCCATATTATTTGTATCTTCGCATCTTTTTTCTTGCTACCTTTTTTATCGGTAATAATGAAGAAATTACAAGCCATTTTCTTTTTATCCTATATATTTTTATTCATTGCGCTTACATCATGCACTGTAGCGCAGCAATTGGCGCGCGCCGATAAAGCCTTAGAACAACAAGCTTATGCTCGTGCAGCAGAGCGTTATCGCAAAGTGCTTCCTAAACTAAAGCGAGTTCAACAGCCAGAAGTCTTTTTTCGAGTGGCAGAAACATATCGTTTTATTGGCAATAATCGTCAAGCAGAAACAATGTACGAGAGAGCATTGCAACGCAATAATAATCCACAGCCATATATGTTACTTGGCTTAGCCAAAGCACAACAAGCAAATGAAAAATATGCTCTTGCTTTTGAAACCTATGAGCGTTACTTAACTCTAGTGCCACAGGATACTTTTGTACAACAACTTGCAGATGCTTGCCTGCAATTAAGAGACACTGTAGTTAAAGCAACGCGATATATTATTTCGCCTGTACGAGACTTTAATTCCAATAAAGATGATTTTGCACTGTCATTTTCTGATGACGATTACTCCATTGTTTATTTCACTTCTACTCGTAATGTCGCTAAAGGAAGAAGAAAGAATATTGTAACAGGGGAAAAATCTTCCGATATTTTTTTTACAATACAGGGACGAAATGGTCGATGGGGAAAAATTCAAGCACTTGAAGGGAAAGTTAATACAAAACATGATGAAGGAACTTGTATCTTAACACGCAATTTACGAACAATGTATTTTACTCGATGTCGTAATAAGGGTAAGAAGCCAGGCTGTAAGATATATTCTAGTAAATTGAACGACAATGATGAATGGACAGAAGCAGAAGAAGTAATATTGGGAGATACGGTTTCAAATTTTGCGCATCCATCATTATCTGACGATGAATTGGAACTTTACTTTGTTTCGGATATGCCCGGAGGTTATGGCGGTTTTGATATTTGGGTTGCCACTAGTTTTGGCGAGGGTTGGGGCGCACCTACGAATATGGGCGAAGCCATAAATACCGAGAGTAATGAGATGTATCCTTTTATTCGCAATAATGGCACATTATACTTTTCCTCAAATGGGCGAACTGGCTATGGCGGGTTAGATATTTATAGAGCGAATAGAGTTGCAAAAGGTTGGAATGTGGAAAATATGGGCTTGCCAATAAATTCTGCTGCTGACGATTTTGCTATTGTATTTGAACAAGATGATGAGGCAGGTTATTTTTCATCTCGACGCAGAATCCCTAAGAAAACGCGAGGAGGGGATGATATTTATCGATTTGTACTACCTGAGGCAAAATTTTTACTTACAGCTGCAGTACGAGACTCGGAAGAAAATACCCCTCTAGAGGAGGCCAGTGTAAAACTTATAAATAGTGCAGGAGAAATTCAAATCTATAAAACGCTAAAAACAGGAAAACTTTCAATTACTCTACGTCCAGAAACAGATTATTTAGCAATTGTTACAAAAACAGGGTTTTTCAATAAAAAACTCCAATTCTCAACAAAAGGACTTGAGGATATTACGACATTTCGAGAGGAGTTTATGATGTTATCAACATCCAAAGCAATTGAATTAGATAATATTCTATACGATTTTGGAAAATGGACATTACGTCCAGAATCTGAACCTTCTCTTGACCAATTAGCAGAAACACTAAATGACAACCCCAGTATTGTTATTGAAATAGCCTCACATTCCGATAGCCGAGGCGATTCTCTTGTAAATGTAAATGTCTCACAAAAGAGAGCACAATCCGTGGTTGACTATTTAGTCGCTAAAGGTATTTCTGCGGGACGCTTACAAGCTAAAGGCTATGGAGCGGCACGACCTCGTATTGTTAAAAAAACAATTGCTAAGCAATATAACTTCTTGAAAGAAGGAGATATATTAGATGTTAATTTTATGCGCTCAAATATACGAGCTGGAGAAGAAGAGGCAATTGTAGATCAGCTTAATAGACGTACCGAATTTCGAGTAATTTCAGGGGCACCCTAAATTTTGATTAAAAATATATGATGGATCGTTATGCGATGCGAGGAGTCTCATCCTCTAAAGAAGATGTTCACCTTGCGATTAAACAACTAGATAAAGGACTTTTCCCAAAGGCGTTTTGTAAAATAGTACCTGATTATTTAAGCAATAGTTCAGAGCATTGTATTGTTATGCACGCTGATGGAGCAGGTACAAAATCATCATTAGCTTATGCCTACTGGCGTGAAACTGGTGATTTAAGTGTCTGGCGAGGCATAGCACAAGATGCTGTGATTATGAACCTTGATGATTTGATTTGTGTTGGCGCAATAGACCATATCTTACTCTCATCTACTATTGGCCGTAATAAACGATTAATCCCTGGAGAGATCATAAAGGCAATTATTGATGGTACAGAAAATCTATGCGATGAATTGCGGCAAAATGGCATAAATATTCATCTTACAGGAGGAGAAACGGCAGATGTTGGAGATCTTGTACGCACAGTGATTGTAGATAGTACAGTAGTTGCGCGATTAAGACGATCGGAAGTGATTGACAATCAAAATATTGCTGATGGTGATGTAATAGTTGGATTAGCATCTTTTGGACAGTCAACTTACGAAAAAGAGTATAATGGTGGAATGGGAAGTAATGGATTAACCTCTGCTCGGCATGATGTATTTGCAAAATACATAGCGGAGAAATATCCTGAAACTTTTGATAATACTATTGATAATTCTTTAGTATATAGTGGGAAAATCAGTTTTACGAGTCCTACAAATACTCCCTTAAATGCAGGTAAATTAGTCTTATCGCCAACTCGAACTTATGCCCCTATTGTCAAGCAATTACTTGCGCAACTTCGTCCTCATATTCACGGCATGGTTCATTGCTCTGGAGGTGCGCAAACCAAAATTTTACATTTTGTAGATAATTTGCATATTATAAAAGATGATTTATTTCCTACGCCACCTTTGTTTACATTAATTCAAGAACAAAGTCAAACCTCTTGGCAAGAAATGTATAAAGTTTTCAATATGGGTCATCGATTAGAGATATATTTACCAGAGAAATATGCTCAAGAGATAGTAAATATTGCAAATATATTCAATGTTTCCGCGAAAATTATTGGAAGAGTTAAGAAATGCAGTTCTAAAAAACTTACGATAAAAAGTCCTTATGGAATATTCGAATATTAATCGGATGAAAAACTCTTTATAGATAATTTTCCTTGATAAGGACTTGAGTTTTAAAGGCAAAAAAAATGTGACCTCGACAGGATTCAAACCTGTAACCTTCTGATCCGTAGTCAGATGCTCTATTCAGTTGAGCTACGAAGCCATAAAAAATATTCATGCAAATATGACACGACAAAGGTAGTTTTTTTTTCATTAAAAACAAAAAATGAAATTTTTAGCACGATAAACATCCAAAATTATGGGCAAATACTCTATCTTTATGCTTCATAAATTTTCTCAAAATCGCATGTATAAATATAAATGAAGCAAGCGCATCGATTGGTATTATCTTCATTTACAGGTCCATTTGCTCTAACATTCTTTATGGTAATGTTTGTGCTTATCCTGCAATTTTTATGGCTGTATATTGATGACCTTGTGGGCAAAGGTTTATCGTGGTTGGTAATTGCAGAGTTGATTTTTTATGCAAGTGGAAACTTATTGACGATGGCTTTACCTCTAGCAACATTGCTTTCTTCTATAATGGCAATGGGAAATTTGGGCGAACATAATGAATTAATCGCTCTAAAAGCAGCAGGCATTTCATTGGCTCGAATTATGCGTCCTCTATTTATGCTGGCAGTATGTATTACTATTATTGATTTTATTTTTTCAAATAATTTATTGCCTTATTTTAACCTTAAGGTGACATCACTACTGTATGATGTGCGTCAACAACGTCCAGAACTGCAAATTAAAGAGGGTGTTTTTTATGATGGTATCAATAATTATATCATTCGCGTTGAAAATAAGAATGAAGAAACAGGGGCATTATTAGGAATTATGATTTATGATCACTCAAAAGGTAATGGAAATCGTGCAGTAACTACTGCAGATTCGGGCTATTTGAGAGTTACTGAAAATCAACAATATCTTATTTTTTCATTATACGATGGATGTTCTTATGAAGAATTGACTGAAGCAACTGGCGAAAAAAAATATCCCTTTCAGACCAATAAATTTAAAGTGCAAGAGGCCGTATTTGAACTTTCAGGCTATGGTTTTGAGCGAAGTGATGAAACGCTTTTTAAAAGTGGATCGCAAATGCTTAATTTACAGCAACTTTCAATGCTTTCTGATTCCTTAGGTAAAGAGTGTTCAATTCAGGCGCATTCGCAAGCAGGTAATTTTTTGAGATCTAGTAGTTTTCTTAATGCTAGAGAATTTTATTCTATAGCAGAGTCTGTTACAAAGAATGTATCTATTGATGCCATGCTACAAGCAAGCAATTCAAAGCAGCGACTATTTGTAACAGAACGAGCCCTAGAACTAGCCAAACAAGCACAAACAAATTTCATTTCATATGTAGATAATTTACGTTATACAAAACGAAAGGTAAATCTACATAATATCGAATGGCATCTTAAACTTGCATATCCTTTATCATGTTTGATATTCTTTTTTATAGGTGCCCCACTTGGAGCAATCATTCGTAAAGGAGGGTTTGGTACTCCCTTTCTCATTTCACTCTTGATATTTTTACTGTATTATGTAGTTTCAATGTCATTTAAGCGTTTAGCAAAAAATGGAGCATGGGAACCCTATATTGCAATTTGGATGTCTTCATTTATTACTATTCCATTAGGTATATTTTTTACCTATAAAGCAGCTACTGAACAACAATTAAGACTGCCAAAATGGTACTTAACTCTTGTTTATAGAGTGGGGAAAATTTTTGCAAATAAGTAAGTATGCAATATAATAATCTGCGTGTTTTAGGGCTAATGTCAGGCACATCTCTTGATGGCTTAGATCTTTGCCTTGCTCAATTTGCTTATGAAAATGGAGTGTGGGCATTTGAAATTTTAGCAGCGCAAACTTATGCTTATACTGATGAGATGCTGCAACGGCTGCAAGGAGCTTCTAAATTGCACGCTTTTGAGTTTGTAAAACTACATAAAGAGTATGGGCGATTTTTAGGAAAACAAAGTCTTGAATTTTTACAAAAAAACAATCTGCAGGCAGATTATATTGCTTCACATGGGCACACTATTTTTCATCAGCCACAACAAGGGGTAAGTTTTCAATTGGGCGATGGATTTGCTTTGGCCGCAGTTACTGCTTGTTCAACTATTTGCGATTTTCGTAGCCTTGATGTTGCTTTGACTGGGCAAGGTGCTCCCTTAGTGCCGATTGCTGACAAATTGCTATTCCCACAATATGATTGCTGTATTAACTTAGGCGGTTTTGCCAATCTATCATTTGAGGATAATGCAATGCGAGTTGCATTTGATGTTTGCCCCTGCAATATTGTGCTTAACGCATTGAGCCAACAGTTGGGTGTGACATATGATCAAAATGGAGGATTTGCTTCACAGGGTAGTTTAAATGCAACTCTGCTGCAAGAACTGAATGCTCTTGAGTTTTATGTTCAAAAGGGGGCGAAATCTTTGGGGAGAGAGTGG
>JBOFDL010000103.1:0-20203 GCA_051646985.1 Bacteroidales bacterium
GCAACAAATAATGAAATTCAAATTAGTTATACTAAAAAAGAGTTGATTGAAGGTGTAAAAAAAAGAAAAGAAGTTCCATACACACGGAAATTATCATATAGTGAATTAAAATGTACAAAGGCATTTATTAAAGTTTAGGAAATTATTTAACAAACTATTATAACTCATTTTTTTACAGTCAAAAAATGGAAAATATTAATCTTACTGAAACATTTAAAGAGTTTAAAGACTTAAAAAACATTGACCGTCCTACCATGATGGGGGTCTTGGAGGACGTATTCAGAGGCACTCTGCAGCGTTTGTATGGTACGAGTGATAACTTTGACATTATTATCAATATTGATAAGGGCGACTTTGAAATTTGGCGTAATCGCACTATTGTTGCCGACGGAGAAGTTGAAAATGTTGTCACAGAAATTACCCTCACTGAAGCCTTGGAGATTGATGACACCTATGAAATAGGAGATGAAGTAACAGATGAGGTTCGACTAGTTGATTTTGGACGCCGTGCAGTGCTTGCATTGCGTCAAAATCTAGCCGGTCGTATTGCAGACATGGAGAAACAACAGTTATTTAAGAAATATAGTGAACGCATAGGGCAATTGGTTGTAGGAGAAATTTATCAAACGTGGAAAAAAGAGGCTCTTATTTTAGACGATGAAGGCAATGAACTCGTCCTCCCAAAAACAGAACAAATTCCATCAGATTTTTTACGCAAAGGAGACACTATTCGTGCCGTTGTACATAATGTAGAGGTTCGCAATGGAACACCATTGATTATTCTTTCACGATGCTCTGGAGTATTCTTAGAAAGATTATTTGAGTTGGAAGTTCCAGAGATTTTTGATGGTATCATTACGATAAAGAAAGTAGTTCGAGAGCCAGGAGAACGAGCAAAGGTTGCCGTAGAGTCATACGATGAACGAATTGATCCTGTGGGTGCTTGTGTAGGAATGAATGGCTCACGTATTAGAGGAATTGTTCGAGAGTTGAAAAATGAGAATATAGATGTTATCAACTACACCAGCAACATTCAATTACTTGTGCAACGAGCCTTGAATCCCGCAAAGATATCAGGTGTTAAGATTAACGAAGAAACAAAACGCATAGAGGTTTATCTAAATCCAGCAGAGATTTCTATGGCAATTGGCAAAGGAGGCCATAATATCAAATTAGCGGGTCAGTTGGTTGGTTATGAGATTGATGTATATCGAGAAGATGTGGAGCAAGAAGAAGATGTTAGCCTAACTGAATTTAGTGATGAAATTGAGGCTTGGATTATTGACGAACTTAAAAATATTGGTTGTGATACAGCAAAAAGTGTATTGCGCATTCCACGAGAGGATTTGATTAAACGTACAGATTTAGAGGAGGAAACGATTGATGAGGTAATAAGTATCTTGTCATCAGAATTTGAAGGAGAGTAAATTTTTACTTGAGTAAAGAAATAGATTTACTTAAAATTAGTTTTTAGCATTTGCATCAAAATTTTTTCGATATGTCAGAAAAAACAATAAGACTTAATAAAGTAGCTCGGGAATTTAACTTGGGGTTGCATACTATTGTTGAGTTTTTGAACCATAATGGCGTTGCAGTAGAGTCAAGCCCCAATAGCAAAATCACGGAAGAGGCCTATGCTATTCTTGCAAAGGAGTTTGGCAATGAGCAAACGATAAAAGATAAAGCAGAAGCCAAAAAAACTGCACTCAAAAAACAGGAAGCAAAAACGATAGAGGAAGAACGTTCTGAAAAAGAGTTGATTATAAAATCTATAGATGCTCCTATCTTTAGCCCTGAAAAACCTAAACTTGAAGGCCCTAAAGTGGTTAAGAAAATAAATCTTGATGCACCAAAGCCTAAGAAAACAAAAGAAGTTAAAGAAGATCTAAAAACGATATCCCTTGTAGAAAATACCCCAAAAGAAGCAAAAAAAACGCAAAAAGAGATAGAGATAATCGCTCAACCAATTGATAAAATATCAGTAAAGGTTGTTGATAAAATTACTTTGGAGCAACCAAAAGCAAAAAAGAAAAAAACAGAAAGTCCAAAAATTAAAGAAAATACTTCCCAAACTGAAGCAGCAGTTGGCTCTCCCATAGAGGAGCCAAAGGTAGAGACGCCAGAGGAAAAGCCATTTAGACAAGAAGATGCAGAATTTTTATCAATTCAAGTAGATAAATTATCAGGTCCTATTATTAAGGATAAAATAGATCTTACTCAGTTTAAACCAAGTGATTTAGATAGTCGTCCAGGAAAGCGAGAAAAGCGAGCACGTATTAAAACAGGAGCCGTCAATATTGCAAGTGAAGCCAAAAATGTTTCCCCTAGACCCCAAGAGCAACAACAACGTAACAACAGAAAAGAAACTCCGAAAAAAACAAAATTTGGGAAGCAACAGCCAACGAATAAGCCTGTCAATCCAGATGAGATTGACCGTCAAATAAAAGAAACCCTTAATCGTATGCTTGAAAAGGGGAACAAGCATAAAGGAGCCGCAAAACGCAGACAAGAAAAACGAGAAGATATCCGACAACGCATACAAGAAGAGTCCGCATTGCAGGAGCAAGAACGTCAAATTCTTAAACTCAGTGAATTTGTTACAGCGAATGACCTCTCTCGTATGATGAACCTTTCCGTAAATGAGGTAATCGCTGCATGTATGGATTTGGGGATAATGGCCTCTATTAATCAACGTCTTGATGCAGAGGCAATTTCATTGATTGCCGAGAATTTTGGACATAAAGTCGAATTTGTTACTGTTGAAACACAAGGTATTGATAACGAAGAGGAAGATAATCCAGAGGATTTAATTCCACGTTCACCGATTGTTACAGTTATGGGGCACGTTGACCATGGAAAAACCTCTTTACTTGATAGTATTCGTAAGGCAAACGTAATTGCAGGAGAAGCTGGCGGAATTACCCAACATATTGGAGCATACCACGTTCAATTAGAGGATGGACGAGCAATTACTTTTCTTGACACTCCAGGGCACGAAGCCTTTACTGCAATGCGCGCTCGTGGAGCAAAAATTACAGACTTAGCAATTATTCTTATTGCAGCAGATGATAGTGTAATGCCACAAACTACAGAGGCAATTAATCATGCTGTAGCAGCAGGTGTACCTATGGTTTTTGCAATTAATAAAATAGATAAAGAGGGCGCAAATCCAGATAAAATTCGTGAACAATTGGCAACGATGAACTATTTGGTAGAAGATTGGGGTGGAAAATATCAAGTACAAGAAGTTGCTGCCAAAAAGGGGCTTAATATTGACAAATTGCTTGAGAAAGTTCTCCTAGAAACGGATCTATTAGAACTCACAGCCAATCCAAAGCGCAGGGCACAAGGCACGATTATAGAATCCTTTCTAGACAAAGGTCGAGGATATATCTCACGCTTGATGGTGCAGAATGGAACGTTGCGTATTGGGGATATTGTTATTTCAGGTCATTACACAGGACGTGTCAAAGCAATGTACAACGAGCGAGGCCAGAAAGTGAATGAAGCAGGTCCATCCATTCCAGTTGAAATACTTGGCTTAAATGGAGCTCCTACAGCCGGTGAAACATTTAACATGATGTTAGATGAACGAGAAGCACGTGATATTGCTACTAAACGTGAACAATTGAAGAGAGAGCAAGGAATGCGTACTCAGAAACATATTACCCTTGATGAAATTGGTCGTCGCCTCGCAATTGGCTCGTTTAAAGAACTCAATATTATTGTAAAGGGTGACGTAGATGGCTCTGTTGAAGCACTTACTGATGCATTATTGAAACTCTCAACGGAGCAAGTTCAACTTAATGTAATCCACAAAGCTGTAGGCGCAATCTCCGAAAGTGATGTCCATCTAGCGGTAGCCTCAGAAGCAATCATTGTAGGCTTTCAAGTACGTCCATCAGTAAGTACTCGTAAGTTGGCGGAGCAAGAACAAATTGAAATTCGCACATACTCTATTATCTACGATGCTATTAATGAGATAAAAGCGGCTATTGCAGGTATGCATGCTCCTGAATTTAAAGAAGAGGTAGTTTGTTCTGTAGAAATAATGCAGGTCTACCGTGTAACTAAAGTAGGTCTTGTAGCAGGTTGTATTGTGCGAGAAGGGAAAATTAATCGTAATACGAAAATTCGTGTAATTCGAGATGGCATTGTGGTGCATCAAGGAGAACTTGCGTCCCTTAAACGATTCAAAGATGATGTTAAGGAAGTTAGTTCAGGTTTTGAATGTGGGCTTAATCTTGCCAACTATAACGATATAAAAGAAGGAGATATTATTGAGGGTTACGATAGCGTAATAGTGAAAAAGTAAAATATCCCTCGAAGTTTCCGAGATTAAATCTTTCTGTCAATGAGGGCGAATTCATAGTAAAAATCGCTATGAATTCGCCTTTATTGCAATCATTAACAAGCCAAAATTCGCCTGAGATGGAATAAAATCACGCCCATGAATTTCATGAGGGCAAGATATAATTCTCTTATCTGTCAAAAGACGGAGGAGCAGCCATCATCCTCGTAGTTCCAGAAGGTGGCGTGCTTCGATATTCTCTCTCAGGAGCATCGGACTTTGTTTTGGGCATTTTTCCGATATTACGGAGCGTATAAGTAAAACTGAGTAGAAAATAACGTGAAAGCACATTGGAACTCCAATCCTCAATGTAACTCTCGGTAACACTTCGTCCATAATTCTGATTTTGATTGAGTAGGTCGTACACAAAGAATTTGAGTTCTCCTCTGTTGCCTTTCAAAAATTTCTTTCCCAAACTTGCATCTAAGCGTATATATTCTTGATTATAACCCTCTGCCAATCCACGATATTGCTCGTAGGCACTTACCACTTGTAGAGTGATGTCTTTCCAAAGGATAAAGTCTCCTTTAAGATTAGCGTTATGTTTAAAATAAATGTCATTTTTTCGAGCCTGTAATGTACTCATCGTAATATTGTAGGAGGCATTGTAGGAGAGGGTAAAGTCTATATTTTCACTAATGTTGCTGCTCAATACCAATCCGCCACTAAGATTGTAGGTATTTGAAATATTCTCTAGGTCATTCACAAATCCGGGCTGACGACTGTAACTTATTCCGCTATTGAGGTTCAAATTGCTTTTTATGGGCGATACAGGTATCCCAAGGCTAAGTACTCCACGAGTATTCCAATAGCCATCAAGATTGATAGGCGTACTGTATTGTGAACCTTTTCGTAACCAAATACTATCCGTTGTGCTACTTTGTAATAAAGTGTCACTACTTGCAGTGATGGTTTTTGTGGTGATATTGTTGTTGGTATTGGCAGCGTATAGCATTGCAAAAAAAGTGACTCCTTTCTCCAAAGAGGTTTGCTGGTAGCGCAGTGATAAGCGTTGAGTATAGGTTTGACTTAAATCAGAGTTTCCGGATGTTAACAAAAGAGGGTTCGTATTATTCACCACGTCTTGTAGTTGTGTGAGCGATGGGGCATTGGTTGATGTACGGTAGAATAGGCGTAGAGATTTTTGTTTATTGAATTTGTATTCAAACATTGCCATTGGAAGGAGGGTCTTAAATTGTTTTTTTATGAGGGGGCGATAGGGCATTATTTGTTTTCCGTTTAGTTGAGCATTCTCTCCTATGATACTAATAGAACTCATTAATTTATTGGTTTTCATTCTGTAGTGTATTCCTAGACGTTGAGTTAGATAATTATTGCGATAGATGTTGGAGTATAGTGAGTCAATTCCTTCATAGATATGTCCTAAGGAGTCGAGGTTGTAGGTTGTTTTATTGCTTTCGCCATAGGTTTTTGAGAATTCATAATTAAATTGTAGTAATCCGAGTTTGTTAATTGGCTCTGTATAGGCTAAATTTCCTTTTGCAGACCAATTGTTTGTTGGGTTGTGGGCTTGTTGATGGCGATTATCATCTACAATACTTGATGTGCTGTGTAGTGTACTATTATTTTGATGATCGCTAATATTTGCTCGTAGATGTGTGGAGATTGTGCGACCTTTTTTTTCGAATTTATGACGTATAAGGAGTTCATTTGTAAGGTTAAATGCTTGTCGATTTTTGATATTTGTTGTGTTTGCAGAGTTTACATCTAATATTTCGGAGTTGTTTACAGACTTGGAAAGATTGTTTTGAAAACTAAAACTTGGAATATATAAAACAGAAGTATTATCATTTATTTTATAGTCCATTCGAATATTTGCTCGATGGTTTTGATTTTGAGTCGTAGCATTTGTATTTTGTTGGTAGAGTTGTAGAGAGTCTTCGCGCAAAAAATATTGTCGAGTAAGGTCTTTTCGAGTAAGATTATCAGCATAGTTAAAGAAATAGCTTGCTGTAACTTCGACTTTTTTCCACCACAGATCAGCGTAATTAATCCCTAGTGCATGAGTAGTTGCCACGCCTGTATTTCCTGCAAAATTATTTTGGCGGACACGGCGACCGCTTCCACTTCCAGTGGACATATTTACGAGGTCTTCTGCTGCAAAGGTTTGTTGATTTACATTGTTGCTCATTCCAATGATTGAGATGCGGTGTTTATCATCAAACATATTAAAATTTCCACCCAATGAGTATCTTCCTTCTTTTTGGATATCGTCCAATCCTCCTCCAGCGTATAGTTTTCCGAATTGTCCCATACGGCGATTCTTCCGGGTAATGATATTGATTGTTTTTTCTGCATTTCCATCATCAAATCCTGTAAGCTGTGATTGTTCACTTTGTTTATCAAAGACTTCAATTTTATCAATCACCTCTGCCGGCAGATTTTTAATGGCAATGCTTGGATCATCGCCAAAAAAAGGTTTTCCATCGACCAATACACGTGTAATGTCTTCGCCTTGAGTTTTTACGGTGCCGTCCTCTACGCTTACTCCTGGAAGTTTTTTGATTAAGTCCTCTGCATTTGCATCAGCATTAACTTTGTAAGCATCAGCGTTAAACTCTATGGTATCGCCACGTTGCGTGGCTCGTACGGCAGTTGCTTTGATTTGCACTTCTTCTAATTCTAAGGCATTTGCAACAAGGTATATGGTGCCTAGGTCGCGGTCTTCCCCTCCTAATTTTAAGGGTTCTACATGTTTTTTATATCCCAAATAACTATATTCTAGGCGATAGTTTTGTGTTGCTAGATTTCGGATAAAGAATAAACCTTCGTTGTTTGTGCTTGTGTAACGGTTGTCTGTTGAGTCTTGTTTGTTGGTTAGTAATACGGTGACTCCAATGAGTGCATCTCCATTGCGCCTGTCCAGAATTTTACCACGTATGCTTGCTGCATGTAGCGATGAAAAGCATTGTATGCTAAGAATAATCAATAAAATTCTATGAAAAGAGAACGCCTCAATCATTATTCCATAGATTTATTGAAGGGCGCAAATGTACCGGGTTTCATTTTTCGTAAATTGTTTAAGAGTTCCATCTTGAAGGATTCTTCAGCAGCATAATACCTAAGCAATTTTAGGGGCGACAGTATATTTGCAAATTTTGCATTGTATTCTTTATGTAATTGCATCATATTTTCTTCATTTTTTACGATTTTATCAACCAAATCTTTTGCCATTTTAGGGTCAAATTTATCTTTTCGTACCTTCCGCAGAATGTTTTTGCGTTCGCAGTGTAGTTGGTCTCGTTTATCGGAAAATTCATTATAGATAACCCAAAAAATTTGTGCCTCTTCGGCTGTAAATTCAATGATTGAGGTAAAGTGTCCAATCTTGTAAGGCTTCATTTGGTCGTTACGCTCTTTGGCTCTTTTTCCACATATTGAGTCAATATTTTCGTTCATACGATGTTCTTTTCTATCCATTCTTTGATTTTGTGCGGATAGTTTAATTTGATGACTCATTAAAAGTGTCAATAAAATGTATCCTAAATGCTTTTTCATAAATAAAAATATTTTAATTGTTTAATTATTCCTCTATCCATTCTTCTGTTAACAGATAATTAATAACTGTTTCTTCGCAGATTGTATTTTGATTTACTTCATCCTCTTGTAGGCTATTCCACACATATTCTTCAACGTCCACCGTACTCATGGAGTATGCAATCCAATTGACATGGGTCCCTTGCTTGTTATTATTTGTGAGATGCAAAACAAGACTTGCAAGTCCTGCAAGTAGTGCAAAACTTGCAGCAAAGGCAAGTTGACTGCGAATTTGAGTCCACTTACTAACTTGCGTATTCAAGGGAACGATTCTTTGCATAATACTTGTGGGAAGTTGCTCAAAATACCCGTTTGGAGTTTGAAATGGGCCGTGCGGTTGATTTTTCATACTAGAATTTAGTTGTTTTCTGGTTTTCAATTACCGGTTGTAGTTATTCCTTTTGGACGCATATTTTTGAGTCTTATTTGTTGTTCAGGATTCAAAATGCTTATAATCTCTTCGTTCATTTTTTCCATCAACTCTCTGTTTGGGATTTTTATCGTAGTTAATGTAGAGGCATATCGAGCATAAATTGCATCTAGTTTTTTGGATTGCTCCAAATCAAGGTCTAAGTTTTGGGTCATTGCCTGTATATTTTCAGAAGGCATTGCTTTGGATGGACAATTTTGTGCTTGTAAACTTTGCATTTCAAAAGTTAACAAAGTAGTTATTGGTATAAGAATAAAGCCTAGCATTTTAGAACTCATTGGATTCAAAAATTAATGATTTATAAT
Source organism: Bacteroidales bacterium (assembly GCA_051646985.1). Classification (GTDB taxonomy): domain Bacteria; phylum Bacteroidota; class Bacteroidia; order Bacteroidales; family UBA932; genus JAITMY01. The sequence continues at coordinate 8,645 of JBOFDL010000103.1, forward strand.
TATCTGACGAAGCAAATTGTAAAAGGTTTAAAATCAACCTAAAAATATTTACTCTACAAACATCACAAATCTCCGTTCTGCAAATGATGAATATAAGGTATAAACTTGCAATAGGGAAGTATTATAAAAAACAAAACTAATGGAAATAAGAAATGAAAACAGAAAAAAGATTAACTTCGCAGCACAAATTATTCTTGTTTAAAAACAATTTTATTTACTCATAATACATCCTGAAAATGGCAAAAGAATTCAAATACCAAAACATGTTCCCTTTAGGGAAAGACACTACAGAGTACTATCTACTAAGCAAAGAAGAGGTTGCAGTAGTAGAATTTGAGGGAAAACCAATGTTAAAAGTAAGTCCCGAAGCACTTACAAAACTATCCCGAGCAGCTATGCGCGATTGCTCATTTTTATTACGCAAAGAGCATCAAGAACAAGTTGCCAAAATTTTGAAAGACCCAGAAGCCAGCGATAATGATAAATATGTAGCATTAGCAATGCTTAAAAATGCCGAAATCGCCTCAAAAGGAATCCTCCCTTTTTGTCAAGACACTGGCACGGCAACTATCATTGCTAAAAAAGGACAACAAGTATGGACAGGCGGAGAAGACGAAGAGGCTATTTCAAAAGGTATCTATCAAACCTATACCGAAGAGAATTTGCGTTATTCCCAAAATGCAGCTCTTAATATGTATGATGAGATTAATACAGGAACCAATCTCCCCGCACAAATAGACATTCAAGCAGTCGCAGGAGATGAATATAAGTTTTTATTTATGGCAAAAGGTGGTGGTTCAAGTAACAAGACCTATTTGTTTCAAGAAACCAAAGCCTTGCTTAATCCCGAATCGCTAGAAAAATTCTTAACCGAAAAGATGAAAACCCTCGGAACGGCCGCTTGTCCTCCTTATCACATTGCCTTTGTTATAGGCGGCACCTCTGCGGATATTTGTATGAAGACTGTAAAGCTTGCCTCTACCAAGTACTACGATGCACTTCCAACCGAAGGAAACGAACACGGACAAGCCTTTCGTGATTTAGATATGGAAGCAAAGATATTCAAAGCGGCATGTCAATCAGGCTACGGCGCTCAATTTGGCGGAAAATATTTTGCACACGACATTCGTATTATTCGTTTGCCTCGTCACGGAGCCTCCTGTTGTGTTGGTATGGCAGTCTCTTGTTCTGCAGACCGCAATATCAAGGCAAAAATAAATAAAGATGGACTTTGGATAGAAAAACTAGAGGACAATCCCGCTAGACTTATTCCCGAATCCCTTCGTACCGCAGGCGAGGGTGACGCTGTAAAGATTGACCTTAATCAGCCTATGGAAATCATTCTAAAGGAATTAAGTAAATATCCCGTATCCACACGCCTATCTCTTTCAGGAACGATTGTTGTCGGCCGGGATATTGCACACGCAAAACTTAAAGAATTGCTTGATGCCGGCAAACCTCTTCCTCAGTATATCAAAGACCACCCCATTTATTATGCAGGTCCTGCAAAAACACCTAAAGGCATGCCTTCTGGTTCGTTTGGACCTACGACTGCAGGACGAATGGACTCGTATGTTGATCTTTTCCAATCAAAGGGCGGTAGTATGGTTATGATTGCCAAAGGTAATCGCACGCAACAAGTAACAGATGCTTGTAAAAAATATGGAGGTTTTTATTTGGGTTCTATTGGAGGTCCTGCAGCTATCTTGGCGCAAAATAATATTAAGAATGTAGAATGTTTGGCATACCCAGAGTTAGGTATGGAGGCAATTTGGAAGATAGAGGTTGTAGATTTCCCTGCCTTTATTTTGGTAGATGATAAAGGAAATGATTTCTTTCAACAACTCAAACCACAATGTAGTTGCTCGTAATGAATATACGACAAGTCATAATAATAAGCCAGCCTAATTTACTTTCAAGGCTGACTTATTTAATTAGGGAGCATAAATCTATTTACTTCTTAAAAACGATTCGATTTTTTGCGCGGCGACATGATAACTTGCCTTGAGTGCTCCAACAGATGTTTTTAAAACTTCAGCCATTTCTTCATACGGAGTTTCTTCATAATAACGCATTTGAAAGACGACCCTTTGTTTTGGAGGGAGAGTTAAAAGAGCTTGTTCAAATAGCAGTTGTATATTATTTGGATTAAAGTGAGTATCAGTAGCGGCAAGTTGTTGTAAAACAATATCCGCCTCCTCAGAACTGAGTTGCTGTAGGCGTTTTGATTGCTTAATAAAACTAAGAGCCTCATTGGTTGCAATTCTAAATAGCCAAGTAAAGATTTTTGACTCACCTCTAAACTTGGCGATATTTTCCCATGCTTTTATAAAGGTCAACTGTAATACCTCATCTGCATCTTCATGGCGTAATACAATACGTCGAATGTGGTAATATAATCGTTTACTGTATTGTTTTACTAAATCTTCAAACGCTTTGTAGCGAGTTTCCTCGTTGATTAGTTGCGGAATTAAATTGTGGTCGTTATGTGATGCTTTCAAAGTAGATTATTCTTTAAACAATAGACATTTTCTCTTGTATAAGGTTTAATTGTAAATCAACATTTTTTTAGCACCCTTCAATTTTTTATTTTGCAGTTGAACAATATACACCCCTCTAGGCAAGGGAAGATAAATACGTTGTTCAGTTGTAATTTCTTGTGTAAATAAACGTATTCCCACAGTATTATAGATATTAAGGATAAAAGTTTCGCCTTTATAATTATCACTTTTGATGAAAAACTCTCCATTGTTTGGATTTGGATAAATACTAAAGTCAATATACTCATTCCATGTTTCCCCTTTGGACGTTGATAGAGGTATTGGCTCAATGCTATCACATATTATATTTTGTTTTTGCAACAATGCCTTATGAATATTCACAAGACCAGCTCCACGAGTATTTGCACTTTCATTTGCGATTAATCCTTCAAGTTTAGCGGTTCGCTGTAATATATTTCGGATGCTATCAGGAGTAAGATTAGGGCAGGATTCAAGGAGTAGAGCAATTGCACCTGCGACCATTGGGGCTGCCATAGAAGTTCCTTGCATAATTGCCATATAGTGATTCTTTGCATTTTTAGTTTGCTGTAATATTGTCGTATTTGAGGAGGCATTATATGATGTATCGCAAGAGTTAACCGCAGCAACCACTAAGCTTCCTGCAGCCACTACATCGGGTTTATTTCGTTGGTCGGCGGTGGGGCCGTGCGATGAGAAATTCGCCATTCCATTTAAGATGCCCGCTCCAAGATAAGTTTGATTTTTTTCCGTTAAACTCGTATAATTTTGTTTTGAGATGCTTGCTCCTACACTAATAATACTTTTTGCCGTACTTCCCACCTCGCCTATAGTAACGGCATTATTTCCACTTATCCAAGTATTAGAGGTCGCATTTAATGCGGAGAACGTACCATAATTTTCAATATCCGAACCTAAATTCCACCAATGTGTTGTAGTTCCGTCATTGGCTTTTAACACCAACGCAAGCCCATATTTTGTGGGAGAAGGATTACTTATTTCTATCTCAATAATTCCACGTTTTACTTCTGCATAAGCATTGTAGCTATTTGCATTGTAGCGAATTGTAATTCCATTATGTGTAAAGCTGCTATTGATTTTTTGCGCTAATTGAGTGCTTAAAAAACTATTACTTGCGGTATGTAATTTTGTATTATTTACTTTGTCCCATACCTCCACATTCCAGTCCAGCGTACTATTTTCATTTCCCCACACCATTGTGCTTGTATTTTGTATTTCGGGTTCGATAATACTTCGTACAGTATTGTTCCTTTCCGTAAATGTATAGGCAGTGTGTAAGTTTAAATTACCCTCATTACCCGCGGCTCCTACGACAATTTTTCCTTTTCCAACGAGTTTATCAATGCTTACATCAAAGGGAGAACTGCCGTCATGAGGCCCCCAATGTGAGCCTAAACTGAGATTTACAACCGCAGGCATTCCCATTGATTGAGCAAGTGCAAAAATAAAATCTACAGCATCTAAGACTTCAGCATCTGTACCGCTTTTAAGTTGTACCAAAACGATGTTTGCTTCGGGAGCAATTCCTTTATAATCTGTATGCATTCCTCCATTTCCTGCGGCAATTCCAGCAACGTGAGTTCCATGTGATTCGTTTTTATCGGAGCATTGTTTTCTTTCAAGTTCTGCTTGCGTATAATACACCGTTCCATAAGTACGTTGAATGCCGGTTGTTGAGCCTGTGTTATCATTTTGGTTCCATGCTGCGATAATACGAGTATTTCCATGTAAGTCGTAAAATGTGGGATGTGTATAATCGAAGCCAAAGTCCACAATTCCCACCACCGTATTTTTTCCAGTAAAACTTTTGCGCAAATCTCCTTCCGCTGCGAACGCCTTATCTGCCTCAATACTTTGAGCGGCGATATTTAAGACTTTTCGCACTTTATTTTCGGCTTGTATAAACTTAATTCCCTTGATTGATGCGAGTTGTTCTAAGTTTGAAGGCACAATGCGTATTGTTGCAACATTTCCTAGATACAAATCGAGGCTTGCTCCTAGGTCAATGATTTGTTGTATATCAAAATTTGGTTCAAGCGTAAGTAATGCAGAAATGGTTTCTTCTCTATCAAATGCATCATTACGGAGCATCTTACTTGCAGCCTCATTGATTAATTTCTCTGTTCGCAGAGACAATAGTGCTTGCGCATACGCACTCCATTGTAGGGCGAATAGGATTAAGAGCGAAAAGAGGATTTTTGTAAAAGACATAGGATACAAATTTATTGCATAAATGGGCGTTTACAGTTGTTTTTTTATCCATTCCTTTGCCATAACAAAGGCCTCAATCCAAGGCGTTACTTCATGATTTTTGTTAGGAATTGGCGTATATGCGCAAGTCCATGGATAAATTGCACGTTCTAAATGAGGCATCATTGCGAGATGGCGGCCATTGGCAGAGCAGATACCCGCAACGGCATCTTCTGAGCCATTTGGATTGGCCGGATATTGATTGTATGTATAACGCAGGGCTACTTGATGACTTCCATTTTTAGGCAATTCAAATTTTCCTTCTCCATGTGCCACCCAAATTCCCAATTTGCTATTTTGCAGACCTTGTAACATAATTGCATTACTTTGCGGAATGTGTACGCTAACAAAATTACTTTCGAATTTGTGAGAATCGTTGTGTAGCATACGAGGTTTTTGGTCATCGCAAGAATTTAGGAGTCCAAGTTCTACCATTAGTTGACAGCCATTGCAAATACCAAGGCTAAGAGTATCTGGGCGAGCATAAAAATTTTCCAATGCTTGTTTTGCTTTGGGATTGTATAAAAATGCGCCAGCCCAACCTTTTGCAGAGCCTAAAACATCCGAATTTGAAAATCCGCCGACAAATACAATCATACGGATATTTTCTAATGTTTCTCGTCCACTAATGAGGTCTGTCATGTGTACATCCTTCACGTCAAATCCCGCTAAGTGTAGAGCCCATGCAGTTTCACGGTCGCATTGAGAGCCTTTTTCACGAATGATGGCCGCTTGCACGCCAGTTTTTTGCGTTCGATATGGGTCAAGGTTATAGGCGCTTAATTTTCCCGTAAAATGTGGATTATAGAGGGTTTGAATCGGTTGAGACGCATAATTATCGAATCGTTCCTTTGCTTTTTTCTCTCCGCTTTGTTTACAATCGAGCAAATACGATGGTTTGTACCATACATTACGCAAGTGGTCAATATCCAGTTTATATTTATGTCCATTGTGAAACAAGCGTAGTGAGCGAACATTAATTGGGCAACCAATAGAAACGGATTCTATGTTATGTTTACTTAGAATTTCTTTTACGAGACTTTCATTTTTTACTTGTAAAACGAGCGCAGGATTTTCGGCAAACAAAGCATTTCCTAATTTTCCCAATGGCGTAAGGTCAACCTCGATACCACCTTGTGTATTTGCAAAGTTCATTTCAAGCAGAGTCGTAATAAGTCCTCCTGCCGAGACATCATGTCCTGCCAGAATTAGTTCTTTATCGATTAATTCCTGTATGCCATTAAATGCTTTGGCAAAATATTCAGGATTTACAACATCGGGTGGCGTTCCACCCAACTCTCCTAGTACTTGCGCCACAGAACTTCCGCCTAATCTTAGGGGGCATTTCGAGAGGTTTACATACAGCAAAGTTGTATTTTCTTGTATTTGGAGTACAGGGCTAACCGCTTTTCGAAGATTGCTTACCTCGCCTACGGTTGAGATGATGACTGTACCGGGGGCATATACTTTTTTCCCATCAGGATATTTTTGGGTCATTGAGAGCGAATCTTTTCCCGTAGGGATATTGATTTTGAGGGATTGAGCAAATTTGCTTGTTGCCTCTACAGCAGCATAAAGGCGAGCATCTTCACCTTCATTTTTGCATGGCCACATCCAGTTTGCACTTAGCGAGACTCCTTTTAACCCGCCCTCAATAGGAGCCCATAGAAGGTTTGTTAAAGCCTCTGCGATTGCTAATCGAGCCCCTACGGCAGCATCAATCAATCCTGCAATTGGCGCATGTCCAATTGAGTTTGCGATTCCTTTCACGCCTTGATAATCTAGGGCAACGATTCCAAGGTTATTAAGGGGTAATTGTAATTCTCCTGCACATTGTTGCATGGCAACTTTTCCGCTTACAGAGCGGTCAACTTTATTTGTCAGCCAATCTTTACAAGCAACGGCTTCTAATTTTAATACTTCCTCTAATAGTTTTTCCCAATCATTATCAAGGTCAATTTCGGCGAAATTTTTGACACATACCTTATTATCTTTCATAATAGTTTTGGGGGGATTGCCAAACATATCATCCAGTAATAAATCAATAGGTTTTTCGTGAGTGATAGGATTGTTTACCACAAATTTCATACTACTATCTGTTTTCCCAACAATGTATATGGGCGCGCGTTCACGTTCTGCGATGGCTTGCAACAAAGGCAGGTCTTCTTGTTGTATTACGAGACCGATTCTTTCTTGGCTTTCATTACCAACAATTTCTTTTGCACTAAGAGTAGGGTCTCCTATGGGCAATTTATTGAGGTCAATTTCTCCGCCCGTATTTTCAAGCAATTCTGACAAGCAATTTAGATGTCCTCCAGCACCGTGGTCGTGAATAGAGATGATTGGGTTTTTAGCACTTTCACAGAGGGCACGAATTGCGTTACAGACACGTTTTTGCATTTCTGGGTTTGAGCGTTGAACGGCATTGAGTTCAATTCCGCTTTCAAGTTCTCCAGTATCTACGCTACTAACGGCACCTCCTCCCATACCGATACGGTAGTTATCGCCTCCAAGTAGGACGACGATATTATTTACTTTAGGAATTTCTTTTAGGCTATCTTCTTTTTTTGCGATTCCAATTCCTCCTGCTTGCATAATTACTTTATCATAGGCAAACATTTTTCCATCAATTTCTTGTTCAAAGGTAAGGAGTGACCCACAAATGAGCGGTTGTCCGAATTTATTTCCAAAATCACTTGCTCCATTTGAGGCTTTCACCAAAATATCTTCAGGTGTTTGGTATAACCATTTACGTGCGGAGGTGTATTGTTCAGCGACTTTTCGTTCTTTATCAATGCGAGGATAGCTGGTCATATAAACCGCAGTACCTGCCAAGGGGATAGAGCCTTTTCCGCCAGCCATACGGTCACGAATTTCGCCACCAGCCCCTGTTGCTGCGCCGTTAAAAGGTTCGACGGTTGTTGGGAAGTTGTGCGTTTCTGCTTTAAGGGATATAACGGATTTGATATTTTGTATTTCAAAGAAATCGGGTTTATCCTTGCATCGGGGGGCGAATTGTTGTATTTCTGCACCTTCAATAAACGCACAATTATCTTTGTATGCGCTAACGACACGGTTTGGATTTTCTTGGGTTGTTTTTTTGATAAGTTCAAAAAGCGATGAGGGCATTTCTTTGCCATCAATCATGAAGGTTCCGTTAAAGATTTTGTGCCTACAATGTTCGGAATTGACTTGAGAGAAGCCAAATATTTCACTATCGGTCAGATTTCGATTAAGTTTTTTGCTTAATTGTTCTAGGTATTTTATTTCCTCTTGACTAAGCGCCAATCCTTCCTCAAGATTGTACTTTTCGATATTGGTAATATGTAGAATATTTTGTGGGGCATGGTGAATTTCGAAGAGTTTTTGGCTTAATCCTTTGTATAGATTTTGTAGCATAGGGTCAAATTGAGCCTTTTCATTTTTGACTTCAAAGAATTCTTCGATGCGAGTAATCCCGGTTATTCCCATATTTTGGGTTATTTCGACGGCATTCGTACTCCATGGGGTAATCATTTCGGCACGAGGTCCGACGAAGTATGTTTTTTCGGACAGTATTTGTGTTGGAATATACTTTGCTTGTGCAAACAGCCATTCTAATTTTTTAATACTGCTATTATCAAGAGATTGATTTGTATTAACGGCCAAAACACGGCTTGAGGATTGAAAGAATAAAATCATAAAGCAAGAAGATATTAGAAAAACGAGTATATAATTTGAGTTGCTAAAGTACGATATTGCATTGTTATTCGCAATGGCAATGCAACATAAACAATTCGATAAAAACAAAAGAGGAAACCTTTTGGGGGTTTCCTCTTTTCTTCAATTAAGCAGTTTTATTTCTTAGAAAGAAAGTTCGCTGCCTGCTTTGAATTTAGCAACTTTTTTTGCTTTAATTTGGATAGCAGCACCTGTACGAGGGTTGCGACCAGTGCGAGCAGTGCGCTCTGAAACACTAAAAGTTCCGAACCCTACAAGAGCAACTTTATCGCCTTTTTTTAGGGTTTTTGCTACAACATCAGTAAATGCATCAAGAGCACCTTTTGCAGCAACTTTGCTTAAGTTTGCGTTTTCAGCAATAGCATCAATCAATTCCGCTTTGTTCATAATCGTTTGATTTTTTTTAATTGTTAAATAAAAAAGATAATTGAAAAATCAGTCGCAAATGTAAGTTGGTTTCCTTAATCTGCCAAATGTTTTTGAAAGAAATCTTTGCATTTTTGTTGACGATATTAACAATCTGGCGCTGCGTACAATCTCAAATCCTTAATAATCAGAGAATCATCTTGTTGATTTCTTTCAAACAGAATTTGCCAAATGCACAACAAATCGTGCATTATAGGGGGCTAAAATCTATTAAAGATGGGCGATTTTAGTCATTTTTTCCAACATTTCGGAAGCCAAAAGGTCGGCATTTTTTTGAGACGTACTTTCAGCATATACTCTTACGATGGGTTCTGTATTTGATTTTCGTAGATGTACCCATTCTTTTGTTTTTTCAAAATCAATTTTTACGCCATCAATCGTTGAGATTTTTTCTCCTACAAAGGAGTCCTTCACTTTTTGGAGAAGTTCATCAACATCAACATTTTGGGGAAGTGTAAGTTTATTTTTTGACATAAAATAGGCGGGATATATTGCCTTGAGTTCGCTCATAGATTTTTTTTCTTGTACATAATGCGACAGGAATAATGCGATTCCCACCAATGCATCACGACCATAATGCAATTCAGGGTAAATAATTCCTCCATTTCCCTCTCCTCCGATTACGGCCTTTGTATTTTTCATTTCCTCCACCACATTTACCTCTCCTACGGCCGTTGCCGAATAATTTCCCCCGTGCATTTCCGTAACATCACGCAAGGCGCGCGAAGAGGATAAATTGGAGCAAGTATTTCCTTTTTGGTATTTTAGTACATAATCTGCTACGGCGACCAAAGAGTACTCCTCGCCAAACATACTTCCATTTTCGCAAACCAAAGCCAATCTATCCACATCAGGGTCTACAACAATTCCAAGATGTGCATTTTCTTTCACTACGCATTCAGAAATCTCCGTTAAATGCTCCGCTAAAGGTTCGGGATTATGTGCAAATTCTCCATCAGGGGTACAATTCAGTTTTGTGATTTGTTGTACTCCGAGGGCATTCAAAAGAGCAGGAATTGCAATGCCGCCCACTGAGTTTACGGCATCAACCACGACTTTAAGATTGGCGGCACGAATTTCTGCGCCTTTGACCAAAGGCAAATTCAAGATACGTTCGATATGTTTTTGTAAGAAATCAGGCTCCGATACTTCGGCACCAAGTTCATCAACGGGGGCAAACGACAGCGTATTATTTTCTGCAATATTTAAAAGTTTTTCGCCATCAGCAGCACTCAAGAACTCGCCCTTTTCGTTCAATAATTTGAGGGCATTCCATTGTTTTGGGTTATGACTTGCGGTGATAATAATTCCTCCCTGTGCTTGTTTTTCGACCACTGCCATTTCCACCGTAGGCGTTGTGGCCAGACCAAGGTTAATCACATCAATGCCACAAGACAGAAGGCTTGCGCAAACGATTTGATTTACAATTGCTCCCGATATACGCGCATCACGTCCCACGACAACTTTTATCCGCGAAACAGGGGTTTTTGTGGAGGCTATTTCCTGTAAACATTGTGCGTATGCACTGGTAAACTTTACGACATCAATGGGGCTAAGATTATCACCTGCAGCACCTCCAATGGTGCCTCGAATTCCTGAAATTGATTTAATGAGCGGCATAAAAAACTGGGTTTTTAAATAATAATGAATCAATCATAGAAGAACGTAAGGACGCTTTTCTGTGATTAAGGATTTGAGATAACGGCTTGTATTTGTGCATTCAATATTTCTTGCAAATCGCTTGAAGGCTTTGTAGAGTGCATTCGTCTAAGAAGGTTGCTAATTTTTTTTGCATACAAAGTATCCTTTGCCCAAGTACCTGCTAATCCTCTTATAGACTGCGCCCTTCCCTTTGGGTTTACGTGTTTATAGCGAGGGTCCACAAGGGGCATGACCAACGGGGATTTACTTCCGTATGCTTTTAGGTGTTGTATATGAGCACGCACGCCTGTACGTTCATCAGGGAATTGATGACCTGCCGTAGAGGCATTAAACGCGCCCAATCCGCAAAAATTATTCATCTCAGGACGCACAGAGCCTGTAAAGCGCAAAAAACCTGTTTCCAATATCATTTGAGCAAAAGCCACATCATGGTTTACGCCCTCATTATCGGCCTCCTCCACATATAATAATGCAAGGCGTTTAACCCTATCCGAGTCGCAATTTGGCACACTATTTATAAAGAATTGAATCATTTGCAGTTCACTTAAAGCTCCTTGGCTCATAATGGGCGTTGCCAGCATAGAATCTTGCGCAAACAACGAGGGGCATGCAAAAAAACAGTGCAAAAAAACGGCGATATTAAGGATTAAAAAACGAAACATGGAGTTTTGATATAAATTGAGAGTGCAAAAGTAGAGATTTATTCCTAAAAAAAATCTTGTAATAATTATATATTTTAGGCTTGCAGTTCAAAGTTCAGACGAACAAATTAGATTGCGATTCGTTGACACCAAAAAACTATAACATCCTTTCGTGGGAGATAATGTATCTTCAAAAAACATATCTTTCGAAGAATATAAATTTGTTCAATTCACAAACTTGTTTTATTTTTGTCGCCTTGATAGCAATAAAAAGATGAGCCTCTCTTACCCTATATATCTTCAATTGAACGACTTCTTGA
>JBOFDL010000104.1:0-1789 GCA_051646985.1 Bacteroidales bacterium
TCTGCTTTTTTTTCAGGCTTGGAGATTGCGTTCTTAACCTCAAACAAACTTAAAATTGAAATTGATCGACAAAAAGGAGATTTATATACCTATATTATAGGAATTTTCATGCGTCATCAGGGTCAATTTATTAGTACTATTCTAGTTGGCAATAGTGTGGCATTTGTTATGTATGGACTTGCAATGACAAAGTTATTTGACTCTATTTTATGCGACTTTAGCAGCCAAGAACAAGTACTTATTAACACACTTATATCTACCATTGTAATCCTATTAATGGGGGAGTTTTTGCCAAAGGCTGTATGCAGATTACATGCTAATTTGTTTCTCAAATTATTTAGTATCCCTGCGATGTTGGCTTACATCATTTGTTATCCATTTGCAAAAATTACTACTTGGCTATCTGTGTTTATTTTACGTGCAATTTTTCAACAAAAAGTAAATATCAAAATGCCTGCTCCATCATTTGAAATGGCAGATTTACAAAATCTCACACTGCAAGTTACAGAAGCCATAGAGGAACGAGAGGAAGAATTAGAGCATAATATGAAAATTTTTCAAAACGCACTTGATTTCTCAACAGTAAAAATACGACAATGTACGGTTCCTCGCACTGAAATACAAGCAGTTTCATTAGAAAGTTCAATGGAAGAATTACGCCAACTATTCATCCAAACAGGATACTCTCGCATTTTAGTTTACAAAGATAATATTGATAATATTATTGGATATGTAAAATCTACAGATTTATTTAAATTCTATGAGAACATTCGTAAGATGATGCGCCCCATTGAATCAATTCCTTCGAGTATGCCTGCTCAACAATTATTGACTTTATTTATTAAGAAAAAAAGGTCTATTGCAGTTGTTATAGATGAGTTTGGAGGAACTGCAGGAATGGTTACAATGGAGGATGTTATGGAAGAAATTTTTGGAGAAATTGAAGATGAACATGATTCCGCCAATTTATTTGAAAAACAATTAGCAGATAATGACTTTGTATTTTCAGGTCGTCTTGCAGTTGCTTATTTAAATGAAAAATATAATTTGAGTATTCCAGAGTCAGAAGAGTATGAAACTCTTGCTGGATTTGTGATTTATGGGGGAGAAAATATTCCTAAAACTGGAGAAGTTTTATCAATTGAGAAGTTCAAAATTAGAGTTATACGCACCTCTTCGTCAAAACTAGAATTATTGCAATTAACAATAGATAAATCCTAGCGTGTGTCAGTAATGCATTTTTTACTTCAATAAAAAAATACTAACTTCGCACGGCATTTTTTGGAAACTTAAAAACACACTTAGAAATGGCTGTATTAGAAACTCTTAGAAAAAGAGGAGGCGTCCTCCTAGTAAGCATCATTGGCATTGCTTTACTAAGTTTCGTATTAGGAGACATGTTTGGAAATTCACCTAGAGGGAGTATGTTCTCGTCTCAAGAATTGGGAAAAATCAATGGTACAAGTATAGGACATCAAGAATATCAGCATAAGGTTGATTTTTACACCAATATCTATCGTATTATGTACGGTCAAAACTCAAATAATGAGACAGTCGCCGAAGAAGTACGAGAACAAGCTTGGCAATCTTTGATTCGAGAAAACACCTTAGAAAAAAAATATGAGGGTTTTGAACTTAAGGTTTCAAGCGATGAATTATTTGAGTTGATACAAGGTCGTAATCCCTCTCCAGTTGTATTGCGACACTTTGCAAATCCACAAACAGGAGAATTCGACAGAGCATTTTTACTACGTTATTTGCAAAATATCGAGCAAGGAGAAAATACAGA
>JBOFDL010000105.1:0-2577 GCA_051646985.1 Bacteroidales bacterium
CATACTCTAATAGAAGCCCCTCTACCTTTGCGTTGTGTAACTCTTTTTCGCAAGTTTGACGAATAATAGGAATCGCATTTTCATGTAGGACCTCATCTGCTTGAATATATACACACCAATCTCCAGTACACGCTTTGAGTGCAATATCTGTTTGAGATGCATATACATTACCATGCAGAGGGTATTTTTCGGTATCCCAGACTGTTTCAATAATCTTGACTTTTGGCGAGTCTATGCTCTTTACAATATCCGCAGTGTTATCCTCACTTTTGCCTAATACTATAATCATCTCATCTACCAACGGAAGCAATGATTGAATCGACTCTAGGACAGGGAAATCTAATTGAATAGCATTTTTTACTATTGTAAATCCACTAATTTTCACGAGTTTACAGTTTGGTTATACAATTTGATATACGCCATTGCTGAATTTGTCCAACTATATTTTTGAGCATAAGTAATTAGTTCACTTGGTGTGTTTTGTGGAGCATTCTGCAAATTGATTTTGCTCTTTACTACATCAGCCATATATTCTGGGTCAAAATTTTCCCAATACCACGCCAAATTTCCGCAAATTTCAGGAATACTTGTTCTATTTGACGCAAAGACAGTTTTGCCATGCAGCATTGCCTCGATTGGAGGAATCCCAAATCCCTCAGCAATAGATGGAAAAACAAATGCATCGCAGTGACTATAGCAATAATGCTTTTCAGACTCTGTCAGCGTACCAAGATAGTGCACTCTGTCGCCTATTTTTTTTTCTTGTATAAGACACTTAACTTCTTGGAAGTAGTCTTGATGAACAACTTTGCCTACAATAAAAAGGTCATAGTCGGGTAAGTACGGCATCATACTTACAAGGCTGTGAATATTTTTCTTGCGCATAAATGTTGAAATAAGAAGTAGCCTTTTACAACCTTCCTTTTTTGTAGTATAATGCTGTGGTTTTTGAAGTGCAATTGCACGATTAATAGCCACTCCATTATATATAACAGAGGTTGATGTATTCGCAATGTCAAGATTTTCTAATACGTCTTTGTGTGCATATTTTGAAATACAGACAATATGGTTGTAACCCTTAATGTTACGCTGATATTTTGCCTGAATCCTTTCTTTTTGTAGTCCCGAACTCTCGTATAAAAAATTTAAATCATGAATAGTTGTAATATAGCGCGCACTCTTGTTTTTGCATCGCAAATATCGGTTATTTTGCTCTATGGCGTGAACAACATCATAGTTCCAAAATTTGGACAGGAACTTATGAAACAGAAATGCTCGTTTATATTTAACATTAGGGTTTGTAAAAGGATGATGTTTGGGTACTAAAAAAGTAACCTCCCACTCTGAAAAATCAATATTCTGTACAAGGTGTCTACCCAATTGATAAGCAACTTCCCAAAGTCCAGTATGCGGATGCTTGAGTTGTGTGAGTACTACTAGTAGTTTTTTCATGCCTCATATTTTATAAGTTTATTCTTACACACCGCGAAACCTGCTTTTATTTTTTTTCCAAATTAGTCCAATTATTCCGCCCTCTCTCACTATTTTTGTTATGACATACTTTATGGTGCAAATGATAACTTATACATTTATACCGAACAGTACAAATGTCAACGTTAAGTTTGCGTAGTCGCCACTCTAAATCGGAGTCCTTTCCAATTCCTTCTATTTGACAATCTTCATCAAAGCCATTTACTTTAATCAAGTCGCTTTTACTCGTACCCATATTGCATCCTAAGAGTCCACTACGAATTAACATATTCGGGCATAAATGGCAGGTATAAAGCACGCTTGATTAAGGCGCATTTATACAAAAATAGACTAAAAAGGGTAATCCCAGAAAGTTCTTTCGTCCGTAGTAGTTTATTAGACAATATTTCTGACAACATAACGCGCCGTCCAGTCAAAAATCTGTCTTTTTTAATAAGGGCGTTGTGCCAAAATAAAAATTTTCTATGAGGGATACAGTCGCCGTCAAGAAAAACAATTTTATCTCCTTGCGTAGCCTTTATTGCACTGTTTAGTATTTGACATTTGCGAAATCCCTGATCTTCTTGAGAAACGTGCAGGATCTGGAATAAAAATGATGCACGCACTTTGTTTAAATAATCTATTGTGTCAATAGAATTATCATCTTCGGCAATAATAACCTCAAAGTCTTTAAATGTCTGCTGCTGTAAAGCAAGAAGAAGCAATTCTAAGTTGGGAATATTTTTGTAAAATGGTATAATAACAGACAGCATTTTGCAATGAAATTAAAAAATGAAAGGAGCAAGATTTTTGCTCCTTTTAAGATAAAAAAGTATATGCCCGCATAAAAAATTTACACCAATGACTTTACCAAATCC
Source organism: Bacteroidales bacterium (assembly GCA_051646985.1). Taxonomy (GTDB): domain Bacteria; phylum Bacteroidota; class Bacteroidia; order Bacteroidales; family UBA932; genus JAITMY01. The sequence goes on from JBOFDL010000105.1 coordinate 2,349, forward strand.
TCTCGTTTGCCAGGTAGCATATCCATTGGCGCAATCTCTGGCATAGTGTAGCAACCAGGACGTTGCTTTACTACAGCACGAGCACACGATACTAAAATTTGTGCTGTAAGTGCTGGATTATTTATGCTCATTTGGAATTTAAACAACTGATTTTGAGTTTGCCCACTTACGCCTTTACGTTCAATATTGGTTGCATGTCCCATATCAATAAGTTCATCTAAGTTGGTAA
>JBOFDL010000106.1:0-5078 GCA_051646985.1 Bacteroidales bacterium
GGTGCAAGAAACTGGGAAGGTTATATTCGAGACCCACGCGATTGCCGTATTTACCGCATTGTACACATGCCCTTTAATACAGCCTCCTCTAATCCTAATGAGAAAAATAAATGGTGGTTTGCCCGCAACCTAAATTATCAAAAGGGATTATATACTACACAAAACTTCTTGCCTGGTGGCGTCCCTTATGTTTCTGGAGGCACAGGCTCTTCTACAAGTACCGTTGTGGATAATGTTACTACATCTGCATGGAAGGGCTATGTTTATTGTCCCCAGAATGCAGGAGTAGAAGCGAGTACCCATACAGGGCAAACTTCAGGCGAGGGAACCTCCACCTCAACAAGATCCCCTTATACGGCAGATGTAGTCTCCAATCACCCAGGAGGACCTTGGAGTTGTGAAGTCTATGGTGCATTATATGGGCATGCTACAGTATCTAGGGATGATGGCGTTGGCTCTTTAAGTACAAAAACAGTAATTAATTCTACGGTACCTACTAGTACCTTTCGTGGCGTTTGTCCAGTAGGATGGAGTATTCCAGCATCTCAACATTGGGGCGTTATGCTCAATGCGGTAGATGGCTGTAAAACCCCAGCGGTAGCAAAAACAGGAACGGCTATTGCTGGTGATACTTGTGGAAGTTTTAGAGGAGATTTTACAAATACAGAGTCCTCTACAAACATTTTTTATGCATGGGATATTGTATCATCAACGCCTTCAGCGAATACTCTCAATGTGGGTTATTCAACGCTTCAAAATTTACAACTCACGGGAGAATTTGGTATTTATAAGCAAATCTTAGGTGCTCGTACAGGAGTTCGCTTAAAAGCTGCACCAACTTGTCCTCCAGGCACAAAAGGTTGTGATAATTTTTCTAATAATGCGAATACTATTTATGGAATATATACCAACGGAGAGGCACTGGGTAAGGCCAATGCTATTCGGACTATTTATACACGCTGGATGTATGCAGAGTTAGAAAACTCTGGAAATGATTATTATGGTTTCTCTGTAATCCCTGCGGGACTTATTCTTATGGGGGGGACTAAAGCGCAATTTGATAAAACTACACTTCGTAGATCAGCAGGGAGAGGACAAGTCGCAGCCTTTGCTGCGGCAACATTTGCTCCCGCTTTTTCGTATACTACTCCCGGTATTTATATGCACATCTTTGAGTTCGATAATCCAGGAAGTGCTAAATATACAACAGATTCATCGAGTCGGAACCTTCTTCATACACACCCAATTTCAGTGCGCTGTATAAAGTTGTAGTTAGGCAAGAGTTATAGTGTATAACTAAAAGAAGCGCAAGGGGAGTATAACTTTCTTGCGCTTTTTTAGTTGTGTATGGCTATTAATAAAATAGTAGCAAGGCAACCGTAATTTACGGTTGAATTGCTACCTTTGCAATCCGTATTATTAGAGAGTAAACCGAAGTTAAAAACTATCTTACCTACAGAAATTATTATGAAGCAGACTTCCATTATATTCGTGCTCGTTTTTTTTGTGAGCGCATGTAATCTTGAACCTCAAAAAAATACTATGAAACATTGTATCCCTAAAATACTAGACTCACTCAATGCTCAGCAAGGTGCAAGTCGAGCACAAAAAGGAGTGCAGCAAGCCGCAGCATTATGGCAAAAAACAGACGGAACAACAGAAGAATTTATACAATTCTGTTTAACAAATTATATTCATAATGAGAATGAACGAAAGGCAATCTTTGAATCTCTATCTCAAAAATTGGAGACTATTCTCGGGAACTTCAATATTATGAATCGTGATTTGCAAAAACCATTGCACGAAGCAGGTGCCCCCATCACAGAGATAGACCTTGCTGTAGGCGCATTAGACCTATCAGCACATCTTAATGAAGATTTTTTTAATAGTAAACTCGCCTTCAAAATAATTCTCAACTTTCCCAGTTATACCCTTACAGAGAAAAAAAATCTTGGCGCAGAATGGGATGATTATCAATGGGCGTACGCTCGCCTTGGAGATATGTTTGCGAGTCGAGTACCTGCACATATAGCCCAAAATATTGCAAAAGCAAGTACTGCCTCAGAGGATTATATTGCAAACTATAATATTGCTATGGGTTCATTGCGCAATGCAAAGAATGAAGCCCTCTTCCCCAAAGATATGACACTTATTTCTCATTGGGGATTGCGTGATGAACTCAAATCTAATTATGCCGATGCAAAGTGTGGACTTGAGAAACAACGTATGATTTACTGCGTAATGAAGCGTATTGTACAACAAGAAATTCCCCAAAATGTCATTAATAATCCAGATTATACGTGGAATCCAATAGATAATATTGTAACTCAGAACGAGAAGAATGTATCGGTGTCTTTTGAACCAAATACACGCTATCAAACGTTTTTGAATAGCGTTAAAACAATTTTGGCACAAGACAAATATGAACCACAATATCCAAGTCACATTCAACGCACCTTTGATAGAGACATGGAATTAAGTCTTGATGAAGTGCGTAAAATGTTTGTGCAGCTTGTTAGTTCCAAAGAAATCAAGCAAGTTGCAGAACTTATTAAGCAACGTTTAGGACGTAATCTAGAGCCATTTGATATATGGTATGATGGATTTAAGGTTCGCAGCACCATTTCTCAAAATGTGTTGACTGCCAAAACCGAAAAACTTTATCCAGATGCAGAGGCCTTTGAACGAGGAGTTCCGCAAATCTTGTATAACTTGGGATTTCCATCATTTGATGCCAATCGCATTGCAAAACGTATCACCGTAGATGCCGCAAGAGGCTCCGGACATGCATGGGGTGCGCAAATGAAAGGGGACCAAGCTCATTTACGTACACGCATTCCGCAAAAGGGCATGGATTATAAAGGCTATAATATTGCTTTGCACGAATTAGGACACAATGTAGAGCAAACGATTAGTTTGTATGACGTATCTCAATACATGATGAATGGAGTTCCTAATACAGCATTTACAGAGGCACTTGCCTTTATCTTTCAAAAGCGAGATTTGCCATTATTAGGCTATGCCTCAAAAAACGCCGAACAACAAGCCTTCTCAACCCTAGATATTGTATGGGGTACCTATGAAATTATGGGAGTTGCTTTAGTTGATATGGCAGTATGGGAGTGGATTTATACAAATCAAAATATAACAGCAGCACAATTGAAGGAAAATACTATTCGTATTGCACAGGAAATATGGAATACTTACTATGCTCCACTTTTGGGAGAAGTAAATTCACCTATCTTAGCAATTTATTCACATATGATAAATACACCTCTTTACTTGCCAAATTATCCATTGGGTCATCTTATTGAACTTCAATTGGAGGACCACCTAAAAGATAAGGATTTTGCAGTAGAAGTACAGCGTGTCTTTAGCCTAGGACGACTAACGCCTCAGCATTGGATGCAGCAATCGGTAGGCTCTCCTTTGAGTGTAGAGGCAACGCTAACGGCAGCATCTAAGGCAATCATGGGGTTAAAAAAATAAATTTTTTTCTAATAACACTTTTGCAGCAGTTTTTTTTGTTATACGATATACTGTAATTGTTCGAGACAAAAACATAAAACAATAAATAAACTGGATTGTTCATAAGTTTTTTTTATTATCTTTGTGCCTCATAATAGGGATTTTTATAGTTATATACAATAAAATCTAACTTGGTTCGTTTATTATTTTAGTGTATAGATGAAAAATCATGTGTCGTTTACAGCGAAAAGTGTTCCCTGTAAAAGAGGGAGGAGTGTGTTGAAAATATGGGTTTAAAAAGAGATTGCATTTGTTCGTTCGTAAATTTAGAATAATTATTATATCATATATTATCTCCTCTTTTACTTTAAGAGGACTTATTTATTAGAGTGTTAAAAAGGCATCCATATAAATTACTTGCTAAGTTTTGGCTATTTTGCCTTCTAGCCTTGCTCCTTGCGGTGACGCGTTTGAGTTCTGCTTCCTTAACTTCTTTGGGGATAAGTGAGTCATCCGTTCGACTGAGTACAATTCTTGATACTGCATTTTTGAATAAATCACAATCAAGTTATTTGCTTAATTTGTCTCCTGTAAATAATGATAATCCAGAATCATTTGGATTTTGGCATTTAGAAAAAGGGTTTTTTCAATCTTATCTTAATACCGCATCTCTTGTACATAACTATTATACATCAGGAGGAGTCGCGTTTAATACAAAGAAACCTACGGATCTGCTTACTAGTGCAACTTTTTTTGGAGAGACCGTTAGAGCCTCTTTTGCTGGACAAAATAATCCCGATAATTTTTTGTTGGCATTAAAGGATGTGATAGGCGAATTTCAATCATTTTTATTGAGTGATACTCTGTCAGACTCCTTATATTATTCCTCACTCTTGCGATTGGCAAGATTGGATAGTGCGTCTTTCTTTTCCGATGTTGATAGCGCTTTGATCTTTCCCTCCGTTATAGGGACTCAACCTCCGGATAGTATTTTAGTAAGTAGCGAGGATGGTGTCTCCGGAGACTTACAAGCCTACATTTTACAAGACACCTTATCAGACTCTTTACAACATAGTTCGTTGCTGTATTTATCCTTGATGGACGAGGATGAACTTTTAGCAATTTCGGATGGCGATTCTGCCTTAAGTTTATCATCCTTAGCCAGTCAAGTTCACCCTGATAGTATTTTATTTGAGGGAACTTCTGAGTCTGTCCTTTTACAAAGTTATGTATTGTCAGATACCTTATCGGACTCATTAGTTTATGGTTCACGGATGTTATTATCACGCGAAGATAGTGTTATTTCTTTGCCAGATAGAGACAGTGTCTTAAGTTTAGCGTCTTTTATTGGGACTCAGCACCCTGATCGTATTTTCGTAAATCGTGAGGGCGGTATTTCCGGAGACTTACAGACCTACATTTTACAAGACAGCTTATCAGACTCTTTACATCATAGTTCGTTGCTGTATTTATCCTTAGGTGATGAGGATGAACTTTTAGCATTTTCGGATGGAGACTCTGCTTTAAGTTTAGCGTCCTTATCCGGTCAAGTTCACCCTGATAGCATTTTGCTTAAGGGATTCACTACGGCAGGTTTCTTACAAAGTTAC
>JBOFDL010000107.1:0-8422 GCA_051646985.1 Bacteroidales bacterium
TTGGAACAATGCCGACCTTACCAACAAAAAACTCCTTGTAGAGATAATGTACGATAAGCAAACCTGTTTTCAAGATGCAGCCGAATTTTGGATTTACTATGCAGGGCAAGATTCTATTAAAGGAGGACGCAAGGTAAAGATTGATAGTTTATTGAACAACCAAAAGAACTGTAAAATCTCTGCCGATAGTTTTATCTTGAGTGAGCCAACGGCAGGGGGGTATCGCCTGCGCTTTGCCCTCAGCAATGATGACACGATAGCAGCCAATGCCGTTAAAATTCGAGTAACATCAAAATACCAAACCTTCTTTTCATGCAAAGGCTGTGGAGCCGCAGGCTCAGATATAATCGTAGATAGCACGAGCATTCACCCTGCTTGTCCTTATAATAATGTAAACTTTGACCTCTTGGCTTGTACAAAGCGCACAGGCGGCGCAAAGAACTGGGAGGGCTTTATGGTTGACCATAGAGACTGTAAAGTATATCGCATGGTTGCAATGCCGCATCTTAGTGCCTACAACAAAGGACAAGGACGTTGGTGGATGGCACAAAATCTAAATTATACTAAAAATCTCATTGCTAATCCAACAACGGCAGTCCCAGTAACTACTCTTGGTACTTATTATTGTCCAAATGGACTTAGTTTTAATGGGAAGGCAGTTCCCTTTATCTCGGGCTCTTCTAATAGAATGGAAGGAGCAATAACTACGTTGGTTAAAGCTTGTGATAGTTATGGGGCAACCTATGGGCTTGCTACCAGTATGTCTCGGAACGGAGTTTCGCCAACTCAAGATAATCTTACTAATATTGGTGTATGGAGCACTTCGCAAGGCATTTGCCCAAAAGGCTGGATAGTTCCAGGACGTAAGGATTGGGCTGTTATGGCAAATAAAGTGGCAAGTTGTGATGATACTAAAGCGCAAATAGTGGTAGAACAACATAGTGCCGCAGAAGTTCCATGCAATCATTTATACGGATCAGAGGCAGGGACTCCACATGACCCATGGAATGCGGCACCTTATGGTGTTTTGACGTCTAAGACAGATGTCCCTTTATATCTACGGAGCACTTTAAGTGACCGTATGACAGCTCCGAGTGATAGTACATCTGCAACTGCAACTAAAACCACTTGGATTTGGTGGTCAGTTGGGTCAAAACGACAAAATGGAGTACGAGCTATTGATTATTATGGTTTTTCTTTATTACCTACTGGACGTGCTTATCATGGAAGTTCTTCATCAAATTATTATGAAAAAGTGGGTATTCTCTCTCAAATACGCTCATCTACTGCATCTTCTAGTTATGAAGAAGCGTTCTTTATAAGGGGTAATATGCACTATGTACATACTTCTGCACATAGTGCAAATGTTTTTGCATATCCAATTCGCTGTGTGCGTAATTATACTTTAGACCAATAAATATTTACAGTTCTTTACTGTTTAAGTTATAGCCCTTTTTTGTGTTTGTTTTTTGTTTGTGCAGGCTATAAATTAAATAGTAAAGTCTTTTTAAGCAACGCAAGCGCAGTATATACCACATACTGCGCTTGCGTTGCTTTTAGAGCATTGGAGAATGTCCTTATTAGGTCGTGCCGTTCCCCTTAAATGTCATTGCGTGCTTTCCCTCATCATTGCAATCTTGCACTCTTGTTCGTCATACTATGCATTTACTCTGCAATACCCCTGTTCTTCTTTATTCGTCATACCGTGTTTGACACGGTATCTCCCACCACGAAGAGCAAATCCAAAAGGGAAGCCTACGCCTCCCTTAAGCATCCCTAAACAAGAGATGCCGAATCAAGTTCGGCATGATGGGAGGCTTAAGACTCATGTTTGATTTTAGTAGGGTAGGGCGCGAGAAATTATTTTTGCGCTATAAATTATCAAGCAGTTGTTCAAGAGCAATGGCATCCGTAATGCGTACTTGACGAGGCTTGCTCCCTTCTTGTGGGCTAACAATTCCCGCAGCCTCTAATTGATCCATTATTCTTCCTGCACGATTATAGCCTAAATTAAATTTTCGTTGCACCAAAGAAGTCGAACCTTGTTGAGTATCTACCAATAGCCGAGCAACTTGCTCAAACATAGGGTCTCTTTTGCTTAAGTCAACTTTCTCCGTAAAACTGCCTTCCGCATTTTCTGGTACGTACTCAGGCAGTTCAAAGGCTGAGGGATAGGATTGTTGAGAGCCAATAAAATCCACTAATCGTTCTACCTCAGGAGTGTCAACAAAGGCACATTGTACTCGTACCATATCGCTGCCTGTTGCCACAAGCATATCGCCCTTGCCGACTAAGTGTTGTGCGCCTGGTGTGTCGAGTATAGTGCGAGAATCAATCATGCTTGTAACTCTAAAGGCTATTCGTACAGGAAAATTTGCTTTTATTAAACCTGTTATTACGTTGGTGGTTGGTCGTTGAGTGGCAATGATGAGGTGTATGCCAATAGCACGGGCTAATTGCGCAAGTCGAGCAATGGGCATCTCTATTTCACGTCCTGCTGTCATAATTAAATCCGCAAATTCATCAATCACCAATACAATATAGGGCAAGTATCGGTGTCCTTTTTCGGGATTAAGCCGACGGGCAACAAATTTTTGATTGTACTCTTTTATGTTTCTAACAGCGGCTTCTTTTAGTAGATTATAGCGAGTATCCATCTCTATACATAGCGAGTTTACGGTATAGATTACTTTTTGATTGTCTGTAATAATTGGCTCATCAGCATCAGGAAGTTTTGCAAGAAAATGTTTCTCAATCTTAGCGTATAAGGGCAATTCAACCTTTTTAGGGTCAACCAACACTAATTTAAGTTGAGAGGGATGCATTTTATACAGCAAAGAGGTCAATACTGCATTCAATCCTACAGATTTACCTTGTCCTGTTGCTCCTGCAATGAGCAAGTGTGGCATCTTTGCAAGGTCAAGTACAAAGGGTTGATTGGTAATTGTTTTTCCTAGAACAAGCGGTAGTTCAAAGGTGGTATTATTAAATTCTTGTGATTGTATGACGGATTTCATTGCCACAATCTCAGGGTGTTGATTGGGTACTTCAATGCCAATGGTTCCCTTCCCTGGAATGGGTGCAATAATGCGTATCCCCAGTGCTGCAAGACTTAGGGCAATATCATTCTCTAGTCCTTTGATTTTGGATATGCGTATGCCTGGTGCAGGTACAATCTCATAGAGGGTAATCGTGGGGCCAATGGTGGCTTTAATCTCTGATATACTTATATTGTAATGTCCAAGAGTACGAACAATCTTGTCTTTATTGGTTTCTAATTCTTCTTTAGAGACGGATTTTTTGTTATGCTCGTAGTTATTTAATAGTTCAACGCTTGGATATTTGTAATGCGGAAGGTCTAATGTAGGGTCGTAGGGTTCTTGATTATGTACAACTTCTGCATATTGTTTTGTGTTTTCTTTTGGGGTTAGATTTTGTAGGATAATGGCTTGTTCTTCTTCTGTCGTATTATCTTCTAGGGCGGATTGCTGCGCTTCTGTGCTGTCGTGTGTTTTTGGAGAGTGCGAATTTTCAGTTTGATCTTCTTGGTCTTGAACTTCTATTGTAAATGGGATGTCGCTATTATTGTCTTGCGTCTGCTCATTGTCAAGATTTTTGCAATTATTATATTCTATAGGATTAAAAGTGTTTGCGGAGGGTTCGTGGTTTGTATTCTCATGCTTATTTTTGTTGAATTCAATTTTTATTATTTGTTGTAATCTGCCTTGTACATATTCAATCATTCGTTGAAATCGTGTTGGGATTATACCGTAAATAAATAGTGCATAAGCAATACACATAAGTGTAATACTCCCAAATCTCCCAAAGATTGCGAATAACCAATCTTGTGAAATGTAGCGTCCATGTGCACCTCCCCAACCAGCCCCATACACCAAACTACTCGGATATAGCATTCCTAATGATAGGGAAATGAGTATCGTACTAACGCAAAGTAACACACTTAATCGAAGGAGTTTTGTCCGACGAACATTATATAGATATAATGCTAATAATGCTAAGGCTATGGGAAGTAATATTCCACTTACTCCAAATCCCTGTGTAACGACTAATTGAGCGATTTTGCTGCCTAATTTTCCTCCCCAATTGTTGGCAAGTACTTCACTCTCTGGAGCAAATACAGTCCTATTTATTAAACTATAATCCTCTTGCCAATGCTGAAAGAATGATAAAATTGAAATCGTACTATATAAGGCAATAAATAAAAATATGCCTATAATGATACGCAGTATATAATGCCAAGTACGTAGATATTTTTTATGCATATTCTTTTGGGGTTTTATAGCCATACCTTATATTCTTACTTTAATATGTGCTCGTATTTTTCCCAATTATGCATAATGTCTAAGGCCTTTTGATAGCCTTTGTCAATTTGAGGATATACGACTTCGTAGTATGCTCCTAAGCCAAATAAGTCTTGTGCAATGATGCCTTTGAGTTGAGTGCAAATTTCAAATTTTGATTTTTCAAGTTGCTCATTGTTTCGTTTTAAATTCTTTTTTTCGGCAAAACTAACGAGTTCTTCTAGGAGAGCATCTGTAACGTCAAATTTTTTCTTAAACTGCTCAAGTTTCTTGTATTGCTTATTTAATGATGTGCGATTCTTGTCGGTGTATTGTAGGGCAAATTGATTGAATATCCCCATACGTACAAGACGACTGTGATAGTGTGTGAAATTACTTGTGTCTAAAGGCACAAAAATATCGGGCGTAATACCTCCCCCACCATATACCTTCCGCTTATTCTTGAGTGTGAAGTATTTTAGCGAGTCAGGAAATTCTTGCATACTATCAGGACTATATACTTCTCCATTCGAGAAGCGTTTATGAAGGTCTTTATAATACTGGTCAATTTTTCCATAATCATATGGGCGTTGTATCGTCCGTCCTGTAGGTGTGTAATAGCGTGCAACCGTAATACGCACCAGTGAACCATCGGATAAATCAATTTGACTTTGGACAAGTCCCTTCCCAAAAGAACGGCGTCCTACAATAATTCCTCTATCCCAGTCTTGAATAGCTCCGGCTAATATTTCACTTGCAGATGCAGAGCCTTCATCAATAAGGATTACAATTTTTTCTTTTTCTAATTTTGTAAGTGAATCGGTTGCCTTAAAATCAATGCGAGGAAGTGCACGACCTTCATTATATACAATAAGTTGGTCTTTTTCCATAAATTCATCTGCAATCAACGTAGCAGCATCAAATAAGCCGCCAGAGTTGGCTCTTAAATCAAGAATTACAGAAGTTGGTTTTTTCCCAAGAGCCTTTAATGCATCCTTAAATTCTTGATGAGAGGTCTTTGCAAAACGTCCCAAGCGAATGTAAGCAACTCCTGGCGCAGCCCAAAATTTAGCCTCAAGACTATGAAAGGGAATTTTATCGCGAGTAATCGTAAAATCTAAAAGCTCAGGAGTGTTTCGGCGCAATATTCGTACATCTACGGTTGTTCCTTTAGGTCCTTTTAGGGATTTTTGGACTTCTGTATTCTTTAGTCCAACGCCTGCAATGTTTTTGCCATCTACTTCAATAATTCTATCTCCTGCCTGTATGCCCAATTTTTGAGCGGGTCCTCCTGCAATGGGTGATACAATTAAAAGCGTGTCTTCCATGATATTGAACTCAATGCCTATGCCGTCAAAATTGCCTGTAATAGCTTCTGTGGTTGCTTTAGCATCTTTAGCCGGAGTATAACTAGAATGAGGGTCAAGCTCTCGCAGAAGTTTACCAATCATTTTCTCTGATAAATCTTGCACATTAACGGTATCTACATACGATGAGGACAACAAAAATAGTAATCGTCCATATTTAAGCATTGCATCATTTACAATTTTTAATTCAGATTGGGGAATGCCAATTCTTTGAGCATTCGAGGTAATACTCCCAATAATTAGTAGGAGTATAAAAAAGTGTTTTTTCATATTTAATAGGGATTGTTGTGTAATGAGTGATGTTGTTCTTTTACTTAATTCGCCTCTTGAGTGTACAGTTTAACAACTGTAGATGGCAAAGACGACCGCCTTCTAATAAACTAAGTTTTGAGGGAAAGCGATTGCAAATATACCTTTTTCAGATAAACATCAAGACTTGTTTAGGTTTTTTTATGGATTAAAGACAGCCTTGTTATCTATCTATAAAATTCAAGTCTGTTATGATGCATAATGAGGATTTTAGATTTTTCAGCAAAATGCTTGAACTTCAGTTTTTCTATCTACCTTTGTTGGCAGAAAGATATCTCTTCTGATGTATTTAGCCTTTTTTCGGCAATCATTAACGCACAATAATATATTGTTTTTGTACAAGGTATTAACTCACACTCCTTAACATTATTAGATGCTTCATGCGAGTAATTTGAAGTATCATAAATTTCTAGTTGTCTTAACCCCTTTGTAAATGAGATTTGTATTCCTACTGACCATTTGCTTTGTTTTGCTTCAAGAAAGCAAACTCTCTGCACGCACGAAATTGAATTTTCGAGAGATTTCCTTGAAGGAGGGATTGTCACATACTGCGGTGCGTGATATACACAGAGATTCGCAGGGGATTTTATGGATTGCAACAAACTCGGGATTAAATCGCTATGATGGAAATCAAATGCGTCAATATCTTACCGTATCCAACGATACGAGTTCTTTGCCTGGGAATTATATCCATTTTGTACAAGAAGATGAAGCAAACAACCTTTGGATAGGTACCGATAAATCGTTGGCTCGCTACAATCGAGAGAGAGATTGTTTTGAACGCTATCCGGAGTGGAAAAATTTAGAGTTTAAAAGTTGTTACTCTTTAGAGGATAGAGTTATTTTCTTTGAAGCCGACCGTGTGGTTGTATATTGGTGTCAACAAAAAACCTTTGAGACCATAAACTACCCCACTTCTATTGGGAAGATTCCACTACTGCAAAAAATAACAAGACGAAATAAAGAATGCCTACTAATAGGAACTCGTTGGCAGGGAATTTATCAATACAATCTCACAAATGCAAGTTTAGAAGCATTACATTTTCACAGTTCTCCACGCATTACCGCCATCTGTGTGGACAACAAAGGAACAATATGGCTAAGTTCTTATGCTGAGGGTTTATTTGCCTATGATGCAGATGGACACTTATTGCATCACTACACTACAGAAAATTCAGATTTATGCCATAATATTATTTTAGATATTCAACAAGCAAGCAATGGAGATATTTGGATTGCTAGCGATGGAAATGGAATTTCAATACTAGATAAAGATTTGACATTTTATCACTTATCTTCTTTGCCGAATAATCCAGAGTTTTTACCTGTTAATTCGATTTCACGAATTTATGAAGATAACTATCAAAATATTTGGATAGGAACCGTCAGAGGTGGCTGTCTTGAGGCAAAATTAAACGCTATTGACAGTTATACACAATATTCCTTGCACTCAAAGCACGGAATGAGTGCACGAACTGTTACCTCTTTTTATGAAGACAAAAAGGGCAAGATCTGGATTGGTACAGATGGAAATGGAATTAATCGTTTTGACCCTGTAGATGAAACATTTCTACACTACCCAACTACGTTTAAGAAAAAAATAACATCCATTGCTCAGTATTCTCAATACGAACTTCTTTTAAGTTACTTTGGAGAGGGCTTAAAGATATTCAACACTCAAAATGGAAGGCTACGAGATTTTTCAATTGGAGCATTAGAAGACAATAAAGAACATCAATGGATTAGTACCAATTTGAAGAATATAAATACAGAGCAAATTTTGATTATGAGTGATAATCTTTATTTGTATTCTATCCCTGAAGGCACATTGACCTCTTTGAATGCATGGACGACCGATTCTGTAGAAGTTGCCTTGCAATTTATTAACTCCTCAGACTCTTTATTATATATTTATTCGCCTACAAAAATCTTTTCGGTCAATGTTGCTCGCAAATCTATATCTCTTATTACGGATATAAACAAACATATAGGAGTAAGCGCAAATTCTATAGTGCAAGATGCTGCAGGCGATTTTTGGATAGCATCAGAAAGAGGACTTTGGAAATATCAACCCAAAAACAACACGTATATATTTGAGGCGAACAATCACTTTCAGCGCTTAACGAGTCTTTTACTATCTTCTGATTCAGCACTATGGATTGGAGCTTCAAATAAAATCTACTGCTTGCAATTAAACGAACGCCATTTTTTAGAGTATGATGCCTCCGATGGAGTACACCCTAATATCTACATTCCAAAGGCAACGATTAGCGCAAGTAATGGTGATTTATATTTTGGCGGAGTAAATGGATTTCAGCGAATTGCAACAAAAAAACTCGAAAAAGACTCTATTACACCTAGCATAGAGCCTATAGAACTTTGGCTCAATGGAAAGTTATTTACAGGCTTCTCGGTAGAGACACAGCGAGCATTGAAACTTCCTCC
>JBOFDL010000108.1:0-5224 GCA_051646985.1 Bacteroidales bacterium
ATAATGCCTCAGCAAATCTCTCACCGCCTCACTAAGTTGTAGGTTTTGTTGACTAAGGATATAACCCTCATCATTTGTTTTATTGCCTATTTTATGTAGGGCGATATGGAGTATGCTGGATTCTGTAGTCATAGCAATTTCAAGAAATCTTTAATTTTTAAGGATAAAAATATAATTTATATATATGCAATGCTTAAAGGTAATGTCTATTATTTCTTTTGTAAGCGATACTGTATGTGTCGTAAAGTGGCGCGAACTGCCTCAAGAGCGCTAATACTTATCTTAAAATAGAGGATGCCGATTAAAATACCTCCTCCAATAATGCTTGATTGAATGATTATTGAAAAATAGGGCGAGGCAAATTTAGGCATTAGCCATACAATTCCTGCGCATAATAAAAGCAAAACTGCAATACGAAAACAGGCACTAGTAAAGGGCTGTAATCCTAAAAGTTTTTTAACCAGTATTAGCATAAGGCTGTTATATATTAGCATAGTAATGCAAGAGGCAATCGCCGCACCTACAATACCATAATGAGGAATAAGCCATATATTGAACGCAATCGCAAGTATGCCTAATAGTGCGGTAGTGAATGGTATGAGGAAATAGTATTTTGAATAGGCTATAATATTGCTATTAAGCCCTGTTATAAGGTCAAATAGTTTGCTTAATCCAATAAAAAGCACCACATATTTACCAACGGAGTAGGTGTTTCCGTTGGGCATAATATTAAATATATTATCAATATTTGCCCAAATAAGAAGGAATAGTCCCCCTGCAATGAGCATTTGAACTTCAGTGACTTTTTTGTATAATTCATTAACTTTCTCCATTGCATTATTGCGAAGAGAGGTTGAAAGTTCGGGTAATACGAGCGCTGTGATTGAACGTGCAGGAATTTCAATAATAGTGGCAATAAAAAATGCAATAGTATAAATTCCAGTGCTGTGCAAATTAACATTCCCACTTATCATTACTACATCAATTTTTCCAATTATTACTCCGCCAAATCCTGCTAAAATGGAGTTCCCCCCAAAGCGAATAATAGCATTGCGAAGTTTCTTACTAATTAGTCCTTTTGAAGGATACACTATAGAAAAATATCCTTGATGCTTCGCATTTATGTAATTCGCTATTGCAGCAATGCCGTAAGTCACAGAAAGTCCTAATATGAAACCCAACAAATTGATAAATTGATAGTAATAAAGCAAAATAAAACCTACTAGTATGACTCGAATAAGAATGTCTCGAATAACGCGTGGAAAAAAAATACGGCGATAGATAGTACTTAGAGCTTCAAAAAAAATTAGAATTGCTGTAGAAAAAACTAAGGGGTAAACTGTGTTAAAATATTTTGCAAATAATGATGAATTACTTGTAAAATAGACTTGCACTTGCTCCGAAAAAGCGAAAATAACTCCACAAACGATGCAACTCCCTATAAGAATATTAAAAAACACTCTTGTTGAAAACATTTTTTGCTGTAGAGGCGTTTCAAAATGAGGAAAAAATTTAATAAGTACTCCGGACATTCCTAACATTGCAAAAAAAGCAAGAAGAGCTGATGTGTCAAGTAAAAGACGAAGTAAGCCGACCTCTTCTGGAGATAGAAAATAAGGATATATAAAAAGAGTCGTCAAGGCACCAATTCCCGCACCAATATATGACACTACGGAGCCTTTTACTCCTTCGCGAATAACTACTCCCACTTAATCATTAGTATTACGTTGATTATTAGCAAAGAGTTTTCTTAGGACATCCTCTATTTTATGGGCAAATATTACCTCTATATTTCCCTTCTTTTTCAATCCTTTTTGACTATAGGAAGAAACAAAGATTTTTTTGAATCCCAACTTTTCCGCCTCCGCAATACGTTGTTCGAGCCTAGCCACGGGACGGATTTCTCCCGACAGTCCTAATTCCGCTGCAAAGCAACAGCCTAAAGGGAGAGGCAAGTCCAAATTTGATGAAAGAACCGCTACTGCAACGGCTAAGTCAATTGCCGGATCTGCGACTTTAAGTCCTCCTGCAATATTAAGAAAAACATCTTTACTTGCGAGTTTAAAGCCCGCTCGTTTTTCGAGTACAGCCAAAAGCATATTCAACCTGCGAATATCAAAGCCCGTGGTACTGCGTTGTGGTGTGCCATAAACTGCAGTACTTACTAATGCTTGAATTTCGATAAGAAATGGACGAACTCCATCAACAGAGGCTGCAATTGCAACCCCACTTAAAGCCTCGTGATGGTGGGTTAGAAGTATCTCCGAAGGATTGCTTACCTCACGCAAACCTGTATTCTGCATCTCAAAAATTCCTAGTTCTGAGGTTGACCCAAATCGATTTTTGGCAGAGCGAAGAATTCGATAAATATGTTGGTTGTCGCCCTCAAATTGAAGTACTACGTCAACAATATGCTCTAAAACCTTTGGCCCTGCAATTGTGCCGTCTTTGGTAATATGACCAATAACAAAAATCGGCGTATTTGTTTCTTTAGCATACTTAAGTAGCATCGCTGCACAATCTCGTATTTGCGAGATACTTCCTGTAGGGCTTTCTATGCGCTTGCTTGTAAGTGTTTGAATAGAATCAATTACTACGAAATTGGGTTGCAACTCTTGGGCGTGAACTAAAATATTTTCAAGGAGAGTTTCGCTTAGTATATAGCAACTTTTCCCACTGCCACCAAGTCGCTCTGCACGTAATTTGATTTGTTGGGCGCTTTCTTCACCACTTACATACAGCGTTTTAAGTAAAGGGTTTTTTAATGCAAGTTGCAATGCAAGAGTTGACTTCCCAATACCCGGTTCTCCTCCAATCAACACCATACTCCCTGCTACCAAGCCACCTCCTAGAATTCTATCCATCTCGTCACTTCCAAGACTTAATCGAGGCTCTTGGCGTAAATCAATTTCATCAACCAATAGTGGCTTTGCATTGCCTTGAGGCATAAACGAAAATGTCTCGCGTTTAGCATTTTTTGTAATGAGTTCTTCGGCAAAAGTATTCCACTCATTACAACTAGGGCAACGCCCTAGCCATTTTGCTGATTCATAACCACAACCTTGACAGAAAAATGCCTTGTGTATTTTAGCCACAGTATATATAAGTGTCTAATTTGAATATATATATCTTAACGAAATGTAAAAATAGTGTTTTTTGTAGAATTTTGTACCTTTGCACCTTATAATATTACTTATGAATACTCTCCATCTTTATAATACACTTGTCCGTAAAAAAGAGAACTTTGTTCCCTTGAATCCTCCTCATGTGGGACTCTATGTTTGTGGCCCCACCGTATATGGAGACGCTCATTTAGGTCATGCACGTCCTGCAGTAACCTTTGACATTCTTTTTCGATACCTACAGTATTTAGGTTATAAAGTGCGTTATGTGCGCAATATTACTGATGTTGGGCACTTAGAAAATGACGCTGATGAGGGTGAAGATAAAATTGCAAAAAAAGCACGTCTCGAACAACTTGAGCCGATGGAGGTTGCACAATATTATATCAATCGTTATCGCAATGCGATGTGTGCTCTTAATGTACTTTCTCCGAGTATTGAGCCACAAGCAAGTGGTCATATTATTGAACAGATAGAACTCATTGAGCAAATTTTGCAAAAAGATTTAGCTTATGAGAGTAAGGGGTCTATTTATTTTGATGTAGAGAAATATAACGAAAAATATAAAGATTATGGCAAATTATCGGGGCGAGTTCTTGAAGATTTGCAGGCTAATACTCGCTGTCTTGATGGACAAAGTGATAAACGAAATTCCAATGATTTTGCCTTATGGAAAAAAGCCTCTCCCAAACATATTATGCGTTGGAAATCACCATGGAGTGAGGGATTTCCAGGTTGGCATTTAGAATGCTCTGCAATGAGTCAAAAATATTTGGGAAAAAAATTTGACATTCATGGCGGAGGTTTAGATTTATTATTTCCACATCACGAATGCGAAATCGCACAAGGCAAGGCCTGCGATATAGAAGGCGCAAAGGTTTGGATGCATAATAACTTGATAACAATTAATGGTCAAAAAATGGGAAAATCTCTAGGAAATTTTATTACACTAGAAGAATTATTTGCAGGAGAGCATACATTGTTGACTCAAGCATATTCACCTATGACTATTCGCTTTTTTATACTACAAGCACATTATCGAAGTACGCTTGACTTTAGTAATGATGCATTACAGGCAGCAGAAAAAAGTTTACAACGCTTACTCTCTGCGCAACAAACTTTAGCAAAACTTCCAATTTCTCCCACATCATCAGTGAAAGTAGATGACTTTATGCCAAGTTGTTTAGCCGCGATGAATGAAGACCTTAACACCGCTATGGTATTAGCCGTACTGGCAGAATGGACACGTAATATTAACTCCATTAAAGCGGGAATAGAGAGCATCTCTGCGGAGGATTTAAAAAACTTGCAAACAGATTTTTCTATTGTTGTAGAGCAGATACTCGGCATACAAAATCATGTGCTACCCCCACAAGCGAATAATTTGCAAGATCAACTTATTAATCTTTTGCTAACTCTTCGTTTACAGGCAAAGGAGAATAAAAACTTTGAACTTTCTGATAAAATTCGCAATGAACTTGCGGCTCTTAACATACAAATAAAAGACACAAAAAATGGCTTTGAATGGGATACTCTAAATGAGTAACTTGTGAATTGAGTTATATAAAAAAAAAGCATTTGTAAAAAAAAACAGCAGATGTTTTGTTTATTAACATTTTATTGCCAACTTTGCACTTCGTCCGTTGATGAGAGGGCGAAAAAAAGTAAAAAATATTATTGATAAATTATACAATAAAATAACAAATTTTTCGTTTACTAATTTTTAATCCATATAATAAATATATGAAAATCAAGCAACTTTTTTCGTTTTGTGTTGGGATGATTGCCCTTATAAGTGTGGCATTTGGGCAAGCAGATTTGAGTATGCCTTATCATACTACAATTTTGGCGACAAACACAGACCTTGTGAATAAACTAGTGCTCGTAGAGTTTGCCAATATTCCGCTAACAACAGCAGGAAACTGTTTGAACTACACATTGCGGTTTAGGATTAAACATAATCAAGATTCCTTAGGTTACCAACCTATTAAAGTGATAAGTACTGCAGCAAAGTATAGTGGCAAGAGTATAGTTGAACAGTGTGAATATAATCAATCGGAGTCTGATGGAGGACCAGGAGCTATAACTTGTGCAGCCGCCTC
>JBOFDL010000109.1:0-1588 GCA_051646985.1 Bacteroidales bacterium
GCATGTTAAGATACCTCAACGGTTACCAAAACAATAAGAACAATCCAGATGAAAACTATGCCCGAGAACTTCAAGAGCTGTTTACATTAGGTGATGGCTCGGGATATACAGAAGACGACATCAAGGCTGCGGCAAAAGTCCTCACAGGTTTTAGAATCAGCAATACAAATATGGCTTATTACTTTGATTCCACAAAACACGACATCAACGATAAGATTTTTTCTTCTTTTTACAATGATGCCGTCATTACAGGGCAAAGTGGCGCAGCAGGCGAGCAGGAATTAGATGCTTTGGTAGAAATGATTTTTACCAAAAATGAAGTAGCATTATTTATATGTAGAAATTTATACCGCTTCTTTGTGTATTACGAAATAGATAATGACATAGAAACCAATGTAATTATTCCTTTGGCTGATACTTTTAGAAATAACAATTATGATATATTGCCTGTCATGGCGCAATTATTAAAAAGCGAACACTTTTTTGATATTGCCAATAGGAGCTGTTTAATCAAAAGTCCCATAGATTTTGCGATAGGGCTTTGCCGACAATTTAACGTAGGTTTCCCCGACAATACCGATGTTGTATTGCAAGGAAAACATTACAACTACATTAATTCCCAACTTCAAGGTATGCAGCAATCGCCTGCCGAACCACCTACCGTTGCGGGGTGGGCTGCATACTACCAAGAACCTGCCTTTCACGAGATGTGGATAAATTCTGTAACCTATCCTGCAAGGGTAGCCTTTGCCGACAAATTGATTACCACAGGCTATACCAATTCAGGATATAAAATCATATTTGATATTATAGGCTTCACAGAAAGTCTCGACAATCCTTTTGACCCTAACGCCCTCATCGCAGAAGCGGTTTCGCTGTTGTATGGGTTAGATGTTTCTCAAAATGTCAAAGACTTTATGAAAACTATCTTACTTTCAGGGCAATCATTGGATAGTTATTGGACATCATCATGGGACAATTATATTCAAGACCCAACCAATATGGCTTATTATCAAGAAGTTTATAATAGATTACAGGCTTTGTATAAATATATGTTAGACAATCCAGAACATCAATTAAGTTAAGTCTAATATATACATTACGGAGGTACTGGAATACATTACAATGCCTCCGTAATATATTACAATGCCTCCGTTATTCATTACAATGCCTTCGTAACATATTTCAGCACCTCCGCAATATATTACATAACCTCCGTAATAAGTTACATTAGCATTGTTTTATATTACATTGCTTACGGAATAGATTACATTGGCTTTGTATTTTTATAGTTCGAAACTTTTGAAAAATTCCGAACTGTAAAAATAAGTTACAAAGCCTTATTTTTAGATTAATTTAATACAAATAATTATATGAAAGCATACAGATTTTCTATTATACTCATCGTTTTTGTTTTATTTGGGAGTATATTAGGTTCTTTTATGGGAAAAAGTGCAGAAGTCTTAAAACCATTAGGTGACATTTTCCTAAATTTATTATTCACAGCCGTTGTTCCACTTGTATTTTTTTCCATTGCATCTGCCGTTTCCAATATTACAGATGGATTACGTTTGGGGAAAATACTCGG
>JBOFDL010000110.1:0-11874 GCA_051646985.1 Bacteroidales bacterium
GTTGACCATCGAGATTGTAAAATATACCGCATGGTTGCCATGCCACATATTGCAGCCTACAACAAAGGGCAAGGCCGTTGGTGGATGGCACAAAACTTACACTACACAAAAAACTTAATCAATAATCCACACTCAGGCCATAACCCTATGACCCTAGGCACATATCATTGTCCCAATGGACGTAGTTTTAACGGCATCCCTACACCTATTGCAGGCAATGAAGTCCTTTCAGTGAACTCACCAACGAATATTGCTGTAGCATGTGAGACTTATGGCGCAATATACGGCTTTAGTACCGTTATGTCTCGTAATGGCGTAGCACCAGCACAAGACGCCTCAATAATTAGTTCTACGAATTATAGTGTAGCACAAGGCATTTGCCCCAAAGGCTGGGTTGTACCAGGACGTAGAGACTGGGCATTGTTGGCGAATAAAAGCGCAGGTTGCGAAGATGATACAAAGGCACAAACCGCATATCCCACATCTACGAAAGACCATTCACCTTGTAATCATTTACACAACTCAACAACACTTGCTGAATATACCCCTTTTGGAGAGTACGATACGAATATTATCTTAAAATGGAGAAGTCTTGTGAGTGGTCGCATCACTACCCCCTCCGATAGTGTTTCTGCCACAGCAACGCATCCTACTTGGGTATGGGCAGGTGTAGGCGCAGCCTCAAAACGTTCACAGTCTAATCGCGCAATCGATTATTATGGATTTTCACTGACCCCAGCAGGTCAATTGAATTATTCATCTTCCACATCAAATAATATGCTTTATGTAGGCTATCTTGGCGAATTG
The DNA here is from genome assembly GCA_051646985.1 of Bacteroidales bacterium. Classification (GTDB taxonomy): domain Bacteria; phylum Bacteroidota; class Bacteroidia; order Bacteroidales; family UBA932; genus JAITMY01. Next base: position 808 of record JBOFDL010000110.1, read on the forward strand.
CATAGCTCTACCGCCTCTGCTACTGATGCGGAGATTATGTATATTGCATTTTATATGAAAAATTACAGAATACGTGTTCGTCCTATTCAAAACTTTGCATATCCTGTTCGCTGCACGAGAGCTTATCCCTTAGACCAATAGAATTTGCCTTTAGGCTTTATTTTTATAGTCACATTCATTTTTTTAATTATTTTCTATTCATTTTTTCTGAGACTATAAAAGTAAAGCTTGAAGGCTTTTTAATAAGACAAAGCGCAGTATGTACATTACATACTGCGCTTTGTCTTATTATTTTGCAAGCAGCATCGTTCTTTATATGAGAAGAAGTACCTTATAGCGTAGAAGCATAAACAAGGGCTATGTTTTGCAGTATAGTATATTGCAATTGATACGTAGAGGTTCTCGTCTCGTGGGTAAAAGAAACGCATAAAACACCTTCATCTTTTGCCGTAAAGGCCTCTACACAGATGTGTTTTGAGAAGTTTACATTACTAGATTGTACGAGTTTAAAAATGACCTCTTTAGCACACCAAATTAAACACCTCTGTTGTGGAGTATGGCAAAAAGCGTGTTCACGAGGGGATAAAATACGTTCCACAACACGTTCCATATTACGCTCTATAGGCTCTATATCTACGGCAATTTTTTGCTGCTGGTGCAAGGCTATGCATAGGTATTCTTTGGTATGAGAAATACTTATTTGTACATCTGCACCTTCTAAATAAGGAGCCCCATTGTCATGATGGGCAAGAGGATATTGAACATCTAGGATTTGATGCAATAGATATAGTGTAACCGCACGCTCTGCTTTTCGACGAGAGTTTTTGAGTTGCAGAAATTCAGTTCGTTCAATTTCAGAGAGAAATGGAATTGTTGCAGACAATTCACTAGAATCGTATTTGGCAAGCATAAGGCGAAAATGCGCCTGCTGAATATCTCGAATGATGCTTATTTTTTTGTCCATCGAATACTTTCCATAATGTGGCGTATATCATCGGTGAAGTATTGAATAACGGGAGAAAGAGAGTCGTAATTAGGATGTGTGTTGAAGTACAAAGAGCCTCGTAAAAAATGGCGTGTGCTATCGCATAGATAAAACTGTACGTTACAAGCGGCATTTCCGCCAATTTCATAAATATATCCAAAGGTCTTTTTATCCTCACTATCGAATCGTTGTTGTGTAATGGCATCCGCCTTGATGGTGTGTTTATAGACTAGAAAATGAACATCTTCAATTAAGGTCGTTAAATTCTTATTGATGGGTTTATAACTGATGTGTATCTTCGCATTATAGTCTTTATATACGATGTTTATCCAATAAGGATACTCATTGAGATGTTGCTCATAATAAGGCACTATTTCTGCATACGAGGGAATCTCAAAATCGTAGGGAAATCCTTTGAGGGAAGCGGATTTATAGCCTCTATCTTGAGGCAATTCAATGCGATAATATCCGTGTGGCTTTGGGCTTGTTCGTTTGCTTGTGCAAGCATATAAACTTATCAATATAAGGCTGATGACCAATAGTAGCTCCTTTTGCATAGTATTTATTTAAGGATTACAAGTATCTTCTGAATGCGACGTCCCTCAAATGCCACTACAGTAAAGGAGAGGTTTTTATAAATAATCTTCTCGCCTTGTACAGGAAAATCTCCTTTTAACTCTAATAAAACCCCTGCCAAGGTTTCTGCATCTCCTTCAATATCATCAAAAAAGTTGCTTGCTAGATGGGTTAGTTTGCAAAAATCATTGAGAAGTGTTTTGCCATCAAAAATGTATGAACCATCACTTTGTTTTTTGTATAAATGTTCATCTTGATCCGATTCATCGGAAATTTCACCAACAATTTCTTCTAAAATATCTTCTAGAGTAACAATGCCAAATGTGCCTCCATACTCATCAACTACGACAGCAAGATGATTCTTTTGATGCTGAAACTCCTCTAAGAGGTCATTCAATTTTTTATTTTCTGGCACAAAGTAAGCAGGACGAATGAGGCTTTGCCAAATAAAATTACGGTCCTCTAGATGTTTCAATAAATCCTTAATGTATAATACCCCTTTTACATTATCAAAACTCTCTTCATAGACAGGCATACGAGAGTATTCCCATTTAACAATCATTTCGCAGAGTTCTTCAAACGTGGTATCTATCTCAATACCCATAACATCAATACGAGGGGTCATTATCTCTCGCACATCAATGTTGCCAAGCTTAACAATGCCTTTTAGAATCTTCTTATCTGCATCGCTTTGAACATGGGTAACTTTAAGCGCATTTGATAAATCATCCATTGATAAATCATCCTCTCTTTTAGGCTTGAAGTGCTTATTCATTTTAGCAATCGCCTTTACCATTAGAGTGTTAAAAGGACGTGTTAGAAAAAAACAACAATAAAGTGGAATCGCAACCAGTTGAGTGTATTTTAAGGGCGCATAACGACCAAAAATTTTGGGCATTATCTCGCCAAAGAACAAGAGTAAGAACGTAATTACAACTACCTCAAAAACAAAACCCACAATCGGCGTACTAAATACAAACATTGAATTGGTGATGTAGGTCGAAAGAACAACGACCGTAACCCCTACAAAATTATTGGTTAAAACAATACAACTCAGTAATTGATGAGGGAGCCCAAGCATATAAAGACTTAACTTTGCAGAGCGAGTATGACTCTTTTTGAGAGAACTGATGTGTGCAGGTAATAGCGAAAAAAAAGCACTCTCTGAACCCGATACTAACGCCGAAAAACCAAGCAAAAGCATCGTAAACAATATACTAATAAGGCTTGAGAGGAGAGAGAAATTGTCTTGAAGTCCTATTAGACCAAACAACATTTGAGAGGCATCTTCCAAGATAAAAACACTTTGGTTAAACGAAGGGTAAGAAGCATTATTTCTTACAAGCGCAGCAAAGTTACAAAAAAAAGCGAGAATACATAATGAGCCTAAAAATGATTAACTTTGCCACCCTAAAATCTTAGGACTCTCATTGGAATGTCAAAAATGCTAACCATAAAATTGTTTCAATACCTCTTGTTGACTTTTTGGCTTGGCGCAATGCATCTTATTTTTATGACCTCTTGCGCTCGCATTGCAAGTCCTCAAGGAGGCCCTAATGATAGTACTCCCCCCATATTACTCAGAACCAAGCCTGAAATGGGCACACGTAACTTCAATAAAAAACGAATATCCATTATATTCAATGAATATGTACAGTTGAAAGACTTAGATAAACACTTTTTGATGTCGCCTCCACCAGAAAAAAGAGCAAGCGTTATCACAAAAGGAAAAGGGGTACAACTTGACTTTAATAGCCCCTTGCTAGACAGTACAACTTATTTATTAGATTTTGGCAATGCAATTGCAGATAATAATGAAGGAAATATCTTCCCAAATTATCGATTTGCCTTCTCCACAGGCGATGATTTAGATACTTTACAACTTGGCGGAAAAATTTTAGACGCATTTTCAGACCAAGTGCGACCAAATGTATTGGTATTTCTCTACGATAGTTTACAAGACAGTGTTGTCCTAAATCAACGACCTTTTCGCACAACTCGTACCAATGAAAATGGAGAGTTTCTTTTACAAAATCTTAAAGCAAAATCCTATAAAATTATTGGTATTGACGACCTTAATGGCGATTATAAATACGATGTAGGTACAGAAGAAATTGCTTTTATAGAACAATATCCAATTCCCATAGAAACTCCACAACATCAAGGCTGTTGTGGACATCAGCACGATACTGCCAATACAAATCAAACACAAAAAGAAAATGACCCACAAATACAATTAGTATTGAGAATGTTTAAAGAGGAATTCCGCGGGAATCAAATGCTACTCTCATGCACTCGACCACAACAACGTGCTGTAAATATGATTTTTAATGCCGCTTATCCTCAAATAGATAGTCTTCGCTTCAACAACACCCTACAAACGGTACTTGTCGAAAAAAGTAGCAAGTCTGATACATTAACCTATTGGTTATCCGATACTAGCCAAAAAATCCCCGACACACTTTTAGTTCAATTTTCATATCTTAAGACCGATACTCTTGGCTTACTAAGTCCCTTTAGTGAAAAACATGAATTGATTTTTACCCCTCCCAAAACCAAAGAAGAAGAAAAAAAAGAAAGTAGTGGCGGTATTGGAAACTTCTTTGGAAAACTATTCACTGAGGAAGAAAAAAAAGATACTACCCCCCAGAAACCAGCACATTGGACACTTAAACCCCAATTTAGTACTACTAGCATTAGCCCCTTAAGAATGCCTACACTACTATTCCCAAGTCCCCTCGTTGGTATTGATCCCAAACAAATACTAATAGAGGAGCAACGTATTAACTTGCGAGCGAGAGATACCACATTTGTTCCCGTAAAAATCGCCTACAAAATGGATACTCTATTATTGAAATCCTACAAAATGGACGCTAAATGGAAAGAAAATACCCTATATCGTTATAGTTTTCTTCCCGAAGCATTTGTAGATATATACCAACAAACTAACGATACAATACGAGGCGAATTTAATACTGTAAAACCTGATGACTTGTCCCTTTTGATTATAGACTTTGCGAATGTAGAAGGACAATACATCATTCAACTAACTGATGTAGAAGGAAAAAAAGTTTTGCAAGAAAAACTACTTACACAAAATCAAAAACTAGAAATCCCCTATATAACCCCCGGTAATTATGCAATTCGCATTATAAAAGATGACAATCTCAATGCGAAATGGGATACAGGAAACTACTTTCATCACCTACAAGCAGAATACGCAACATTTCTCAAAAATACAGAAGGAAAACTTGAATTTACCTTCAAATTAGGTTGGGAAGTAGAATTGAAAGTAGATTTAAAAAACATCTTTCCCGAACAATAGTGTATCTGAAGTACGTTTTATTTTTGCTCATTACTATAACAACGACAATGAGTTACGCAGAAAGTTATATAGGCGCACGCTACGGTGCAGGCGTATCACTTGTCTATTTCACGCCCTATCAAAATCAACGAATGGGTATCGCCCCTGTCAATTTTGCCCTTACCTATCGCTATCGCAACGAAACTCCCCAAGACTATGAGCGATTTATGCACTTCTCTGCAGAACTTGGCTATGGACAAAGAGTCTATCAACTAGAAAAAGACACGAGTTTTCAACGACGCTCACAACTCCTTGAACTCCCCATAATGATGCAAGCACGAGTTCCCATTATCAAACGCTTTCATCTTGTAGTTACGGGCATTTGCTATACTGCTTACTCTCTTAAAACTACCGAAAAATACACTACAATGAGCGGTGTTACGAACACCCGAAAATTTGAAGATAATAACTTCCGAAGATTTGAATATGGCGTAGGTGGAGGACTAGGATTTGCCCTTGCATTTACTAAAATGGATATTACACTAGACGCTCGCTATACTGCAGGATTATCTTACTTATTTCGTCCCACCATCGAATTATACGAATCAATGCCCATGCAAATAGTCGTATCCCTAACCATGGCATATAAACTTGGACAATAGAATTACAAAATGTCAATACAAAAGACCTTCCGAGAATATAGTAATATCGTTCCAATAGGTACAATCCCTATGGGGGAGCAATATCCTATTCGCCTACAATCAATGACTACTACTAATACTCTCGATATTGAAGCTACTGTTGCACAATGTATCGAAATTGCAGACGCAGGTGCAGACTTTGTTCGCATCACAGCACAAGGTATTGCGCAAGCAGAAGCTCTTCAGAAAATAAAACAATCGCTTCAACAAAAAAACTATAACATTCCCATCATTGCAGACATCCACTTTCAACCAGCCGCAGCAATGATTGCCGCAAAATATGTCGAGAAAGTACGTATCAATCCCGGAAATTTTGCTGAAGCCAATACTCACGAAGAAAATATAGACCAACAACGTATACAAAAATTTCAACAACTCCTCAATATTTGCAAACAATATAATACTGCCCTACGTATAGGCGTAAATCATGGCTCATTGAGTGCAAGAATGCTCTCCAAATATGGTGATACCCCAGAAGGAATGATGGAGTCTGCTATGGAATACCTTCGCATTTGTCAACAAGAGAACTTTGCCAAAGTAGTCGTATCCATGAAATCTAGCAACACCCGTATTATGGTATATGCAAGCCGCCTTTTGGCACAAGCAATGCAGCGGGAAGCCATGAATTTTCCCCTACATCTCGGTGTTACTGAAGCAGGTGCTGGAGAAGACGGACGCATCAAATCTGCAGTAGGCATAGGAACCCTATTAGCCGATGGACTTGGCAATACCTTCAGAGTATCTCTTACAGAAACTCCCAAAAATGAAATTCCTGTAGCACAAAAACTTCTTGATCATTTTATTCACACGGAGTATCAACGCCCAGCTCAAGACCTCCTAAGTTGTCCTACTATATACCAAAGACGCAAAACTCATGCGCACACAAAACTCAAAATCGGAGGTGAAAATAGAGTTGGAGTCATCATTAACCTTTCGCAGCAGCCCCGTATTCACGCAAAAGACATCGAAGCACTTGGTTTTGTACAAAACGACCATTATTGGCAACCAACAGATAACGCTCCAGATGCTATTTATATTGGCAATGCAGAATTAGACTCTTTTCCTCAAGATGGCTTAACGCTCTACACTCAAAAAGATGAAAATATCCTCCATTGCACAACTCAATCCCTGACTCCCAAAAATCTTCAATTTCTAAAAAATAATCCCCAACAATTACTCATCCTCGAACAAAAAGAAGATATAAAAGCTTACTCCATAAGACAATTCATAGAACGACTTCAATCTGTAAAACTACACAATCCCGTACTTCTACACCTTATTTACAAAACTCCCCATTGCGAAACTCTTCAACTCTTTGCCGCAGCAGACTTTGGGGCACTACTCATTGACGGACTTGTTGATGGCATAATGCTCTCCAATGAATATAATGACGAGCCCCAATTCCAAACTGCAAGTTCACTTGGTCCCCCTAATTATCCGATGCGTCCCATAGATATTCATCACACTTGTTTAGCCATTTTACAGGCTACAAGAACACGCTTTTCCAAGACAGAATACATTGCCTGTCCAGGCTGTGGACGCACCCTCTTTGACCTGCAAAAAACACTGCAAGACATAAAACAACACACACAAGGACTAAAAGGATTAAAAATTGCCGTTATGGGCTGCATTGTCAACGGGGTAGGCGAAATGGCCGATGCTGACTATGGCTATGTAGGTGCAGCAGCTGGAAAAATATCCCTCTACAAAGGAAAAATATGCGTGCAAAAAAACATAGAACAATCAAAAGCGGTGCAAGCTCTTCTTCAGTTAATTCACTCCTCATAGTTCACAAATCTCTAGTTTTGAAACCTTCGATACAAAATGAAGCCCAAATAAAGAGTCCTCAATAAGATTATACGCCTTATTCTTCAATCAAAATTACTCTCTTAAACTAACGCTATTGAAAGCATAATTTATTTTTATCGAAGATAACTAGCCACTAAAAAAACGTATATAGAACTTATATATTCATTGAGTTTAGTTAATATTAACGAATTTAATTTGCGAAATTGTCGACTATCGCCCTATATTGCATCCGTAACTTTAGAATACACACGACTTTAATCGGAAAAATAAACTCCTAAAAAATCAAACTTATGAAAAAAACAACCACTTTCTTTCTGTTGATACTCATGACACCCCTTTTTCTTATGAACTCCTGTAACGACCATGATGGATATGACCTAGGAGAGTATCGGATTTCGATAGCTACCATAAAAACAGATGGACTAACGAACAATCAATACTATATTGAACTTGATGACAATACAAAACTATACCCTACGGTTCAAAACTTTTACTATCCTGCAGTTCATAGCCAACGAGCCCTTGTTAACTACACTATTCTTGGCGACGAACAAGGACAATATGACCACTTTGTAAAACTAAATGGGATATCCAATATCCTAACCAAAAATATGATTCCCCTTACCGCAGTTAACGCTGACAGCATTGGAAATGATAAAATTAACATAGAAGATATTTGGATTGGTGGACAACACCTTAACATCATCTTTAACTACTATGTATACTATCCAGGTCATTTACACTATATCAATTTAGTTCAAAATACAACCATAGAATATCCCGACAACGACACTACTTATTTAGAATTTCGACACAATGCAAAATCAGATCAAGAAATGTATTTAGCACGAGGCATTGTATCCTTTCGACTGCCCAAAGATGAAGAACAATATGTCTTTAGTATAAAAGTAAAAACCTACAATCAAGGAACCCTCTATTATAGTTTTGACTACAATCCAATAAAAATTGCAGAGCCCCATACCGAACCAAAGTCCTTAGAATTTGAAAAAATAAGCATTCAATAAATCTCTATGTTTCCCTTCCCTTTAATTACATAATGCGATGCAAAGACAAAGAGTCTCTTCTCCCCTTACCCTTGAATCCAAAAAACACTATCCCATTCTTGACGGTTTACGAGGAGTAGCCGCCATTCTTGTTGTATGGTATCATCTTTTCGAGGGCTATGCAACAAGTCGCTTTGACCAAATCTTTAATCATGGCTACTTAGCGGTAGACTTTTTTTATCTTCTATCAGGCTTTGTAATAGCCTACGCTTATGATAATCGATGGACTTCGATGCGCCTTAATGACTTTTCTCTTCGTCGATTCATACGCTTACAACCGATGGTTTTAGTAGGTGCATTTCTAGGCGGACTACTTTTTTATGCACAAGGCTGTGAATGGTGGGATGTATCAAAAATAAGTATGTTGAGCCTTTTCTTAGCAATGCTGATGCATTTTCTTATGCTTCCCACTACTCCGCAATTCGATGTGCGAGGTCTAGGTGAAGCTTATCCATTGAACGGACCAGCATGGTCATTGTTTTTTGAATATATAGGCAATCTTTTTTACGCACTATTTATCCGTCGTTTTTCGACTAGGACTCTCATTGTTTGGACACTTCTTTTAGGTTTACTTTTAAGTGTTTTGGTTATTTTCGGTTCTCAAGGCGATCTCTCCTATGGATGGAAATTTAATGAAATTCATTTTCCAGCAGGGCTAGTTCGTATGCTATTTCCATTTTCGATGGGACTATTAATGTTCCGTATCTTAAGAGCAGGTACTATAAAAGGAGCATTTTTATTTGGCAGCATTTTACTTATAAGTGCACTTTCTGTGCCTCGTATTGGCAGCGAACTTACACTCTGGGCAAATGGACTGTATGAGATACTTGTAGTAAGTTTACTCTTTCCGACCATCGTTTATATGGGCATAAGTGGTACGGTAAAAGGAATAGGATTAAAAAAACTATGTGATTTTTTGGGCGATATCTCTTATCCATTGTATATACTTCATTATCCTTTCATTTACCTTTATATTTCGTGGATTAAGAATAATAATTTGCCGTTTACAAAGTCTTGGTATGGTGCATTTGGGGTGCTATTTATATCTATATTGACCGCCTATTTTTTTACACGTTTCTATGACTTACCATTGAGAAAGTATTTGACAAAGGCTTTAAAAAAGATATTTTAAAAAAAATAGATAAGAAGAAGTTATGCTAAAAGAGATACTTTCCCCTCCAATCCTTTATATTTGCCTCACGATGCATTACTTCAAAAAGTTCATAGCCTATTCGCATTATTGACATACTTTTTAAGCGACTTTTTTCTTGTATGAGGGTGCTTGGATTTGGAGTTTCATTTTTTTCCGTAATAGCGCACACATATACACCATTTGTGCCAACGATAGGCGCAGAAATTTTCCCTATTGGAAGAGCAGATGCTGTTGCAATAAATTTAGGTTCCAATCCCGCATTAGGAATATACATTGTCCCAAAATTTATATTATTTGCAGTATTTAGACGCAAGTTATGTGCTTCAGCAATTTCCACCAAAGGTTTATCAACATTGAGTTCTTTGGCGATAAATGCGCCTTTTTTCTCGCGTATTACCTCCGGAGTGATTTCAGACACAACTTGTTCAAGTTTTGTATAGCCATCTTCTCGAATAGTTTTCAATACTGCTACAACAAAGTGATTGTTTACTTCAAATACAGGAGAAATCGTTCCTTCAGCACTCTCATCATACGTCCAACGAACTAATTCTCGAGCACTTTCTAATCCTTGAATATTTTTGTCATTTACACTTATTCGACTAACTAGGCGTAAGTTATACGCTTTTTCGTGTGCTTTAGAGGTAAATTCTACGACGGTTTTCATTGTGGCTAATTCATTTGCATTTGCAAAAATTACTTCACGTGTTTTTCTGCTAGCCTCTAAACTCCGTTCAATGATTGCAAGTTGTACTTTTTTCTCCTCTTTTCCTTTAGCGGTTACCTCTACGACGTGAACCCCAAATTGTGTTTCTACTACCATGATTCGACCTTTAGGAGCAAAAAAACAAGAGTCTGCAAAAGTTTTTACCATCGCATTTTGAGTGAACCAACCCAAATCACCACCTTTTTCATTGGCTGCTTGGTCAATTGAATATTTATTTGCAAGACTTTCAAAATTAGCCCCTTTTCTTAAAGCAACTTTAATACTATCTGCTACTTTACGAGTGGCATCTAAGCCTTTTTTTCCATCCAATAAAATATGGCGAGCCTTTACCGAATCTGGAAGTAAGCGTATGTCTGAAATGCGGGCAATTTTGTAACGATTATCATCAAGAGTTGGAGCAAGCATATCTTTTTTGTCTGATGAGAATGCAAATTTATCAAGTACTTCAGGAAGTTCGCCTTTTTTGAAATAGTTAGGATTAAAGGCTACATCAGAATGCAATGCAGCAAATTGGCGCACATCAGTTGATTTTTGAAAATCTATTGCCAATTTCTCAATCCAATTTTTTACTGTATTAACATCTTCTTCCGATGGGGCTATTGGCAAAGCAATATATTCTATATCTCTTGAGGCAGTTTGTTTGTAATTTTGTTTATGAGTATTATAAAATGCCTTAATGTCGCTGGGATTTACTTTAATACTACTATCGCTAATTGCCGAAAATGGTTTAACGATGTAGGCAATGTTGACA
>JBOFDL010000111.1:0-12717 GCA_051646985.1 Bacteroidales bacterium
GGAGCAATGCGTGCAGTCTTTGAAAGTGTTGGGATTCATGATATCCTGGCAAAATCAAAAGGTTCATCTAATCCTCATAATTTAGTTAAAGCAACAGTGGCTGCATTACTTCAAATGCGAGATGCTTATACTGTTGCTAATTTACGAGGGGTTTCGCTTAGTAAAGTATTTAACGGATAAAAAAATGACAAAAAAGTTAAGAATAACACAAGTACGGAGTCAAATTGGCAGTACAGATACTCAAAAGGCAACTCTCAGAAGTCTTTGTTTGGGTAAGATTAATCGCTATACGGATCGAGAAGAGAGTCTTGTGATAAATGGAATGATTAAGAAAATAAGCCATCTAGTAAAGGTGGAACGATTATAAAATTAAGAAGAACCTATTTTTCTAATCTATTTAAAATTAGGTTTTATAAATTTCGCTTTTGAAAAAATATATGGAACTAAGCAATTTGAGCCCTGCAATAGGGGCCACTCATAAAGAGAGACGTATTGGACGTGGACAAGGATCGGGTTATGGAGGAACATCGACACGTGGACACAAGGGTGCGCAATCTCGCTCAGGATATTCTCGTAAAAAAGGATTTGAGGGAGGGCAAATGCCTTTGCAACGTAGAGTACCTAAATTTGGATTTAAAAATGTTAATAGAGTAGTTTTTAAGGCGATAAATCTTTACACTTTGCAAAATCTTGCCGCGAAGCGAGAATTGTCTGTTATTTCGCCATCAGTTTTGATCGAAGCAGGCTTAGTTTCAAAAAATGATTTAATTAAAATATTAGGACATGGAGTATTGGATCTTCAGTTAGAAGTTTCGGCTCATGCATTTTCAAAAACTGCAATTGTTGCAATTGAAGCAAAAAAAGGGAAGGTCATTAATTTATAAGTAACGCTTTTTTTATAAAAGGGCAAAAGTCTGCAGAAATGAAGAAATTAATAGAGACAATAAGACATATTTTAAAAATAGAGGATTTAAGAAATCGGATTTTTTTTTCCCTATTTATCTTATTGGTATATAGATTAGGTTGCTTTGTGGTTATTCCGGGTATTGACCCCTCTCAATTAGCAAGTTTGCAGGATCAAGCAAGTGAGGGATTATTAGGCGTACTAAATATGTTTTCTGGAGGAGCATTTGGCAATGCCTCTATTTTTGGGCTTGGGGTAATGCCCTATATTTCAGCGTCTATTGTAGTTCAATTGATGGGAATGATGCTCCCTTACTTTCAGCGATTACAGCGAGAAGGAGAGAGTGGACATCGCAAATTGAATCAAATTACTCGTTATCTTACTATTGTGATTTTATGCTTTCAAGCACCTACTTATCTTGCGAACCTACATGCACAATTGCCTGACTCTGCATTTCTAATAAAGGGAGGCTATTTTAGTGTTTTTTCGGTGATAATTCTTACTGCAGGTACTATGTTTGTAATGTGGTTGGGTGAGCGAATTACTGATAGAGGATTAGGAAATGGAATTTCACTCATTATTATGGTGGGAATTATTGCACGCTTACCTTTTGCGATTGTTTCAGAATTTGGATCTCGATTTGGACAACAATCAGGGGGCTTGATAATGTTTGTTGTAGAAATTGTAATTTTATTTCTTATTTTTGTGGCTTGTATTGCTTTGGTTCAAGGAGTTCGCAAGATTCCAGTACAGTACGCAAAACGTATTATTGGAAATAAGCAATATGGGGGAGTTCGGCAGTATATTCCGCTTAAAATTAATGCTGCAGGAGTTATGCCTATTATTTTTGCACAGGCATTAATGTTTCTTCCTATGATTTTTGCACAATTCGAGGCAACAAGCAGTATTGCTATCGCATTTTCAAACTACACTGGTTTTTGGTACAATTTAATGTTTGGATTATTGGTTGTTGCATTTACTTATGCTTATACTGCAGTAACGGTAAATCCTAATAATATGGCAGAAGAAATGAAAAAGAATGGAGGATTTATTCCTGGAATAAAACCTGGCAAGAAGACTGCAGAGTATATTGATGCAATTATGTCTCGTATAACTCTTCCCGGCTCAATTTTCTTAGCATTTGTAGCAATTATGCCTGCTTTTGCTATGAAAATTGGAATTAACAATCAGTTTGCACAGTTTTTTGGAGGCACCTCTCTATTAATTTTAGTTGGAGTTGTGTTGGATACACTACAACAAATTGAAAGCCATTTGCTGTCTCGTCATTATGATGGTTTGATGAAAACTGGGCGGTTGAAAGGGAGAAGTACAATATAGTTATATTTTCTTAATAAAGAAATAGAACGATCTTTGAGTAGAGAGAGATTGATGCAAAGAAAATGAGTTTAGTAAAAACGGAAGAGGAAATAGAATTATTGAGAGAAAATGCACAATTGGTATCTCGTACTCTTGCGGAGGTTGCAAAGCGAATAGAGCCAGGTATTACTGGACTTCAGTTGGATAAAATAGCAGAGGAGTTTATTCGTGATAATGGAGGAATTCCTGCTTTTTTAGGTTATTGTAATTTTCCAGCAACATTATGTATTTCGGTTAATGATGTAGTTATACATGGAATTCCTAATGAATTTCCGTTGCGCGAAGGAGATATTGTTTCAATTGATTGTGGTACATACTATAAGGGGTATGTTGGAGACTCTGCATATACTTTTGGAGTTGGTGAAATTAGTGAGGATGCAAAACGACTTTTAAAAGTTACAAAGTATAGTCTGCAATATGCGGCAAAGCAGGCTGTTGTTGGAAAGCGAGTTGGAGATATTGGACATGCAGTACAGTCCTATGTTGAAACAAAAGGATATTCAGTATTGAGAGAATATCAAGGCCATGGAATAGGAAAAAAAATGCACGAAAAGCCTAGTATTCCTAACTATGGACGACAAGGAAGTGGCACAAAATTATTAAAAGGGATGACTTTTTGTATTGAGCCTATGATACATCAAGGAAGTCGATATATTTATCAGGAAGAGGATGGTTGGACTATTAGAACTCAGGATGAAAAATTGGCTGCTCATTATGAGTATACTGTCGTTGTTGGAGAACATAATGTTGATATACTTACAAAATTTGAGTATATTGAGGAGGAATTAAGACGAAAAAAAAGTTTTTATTAAAAATAATAAATGGCAAAACAAACCGCCATAGAAAAAGATGGTACAATAGTAGAGGCATTATCAAATGCAATGTTTCGCGTCGAATTAGATAATGGACATATTGTAACAGCCCATATTTCGGGGAAAATGCGTATGCACTATATCAAAATATTGACAGGCGATAAAGTGCGAGTAGAAATGACGCCCTACGATTTAACGAAAGGACGGATTTCCTTTCGTTATAAATAAGAAACAAAACAACCTATTTTTTAGGTGGTGAAATATATATAGAATATTATAACATAATAATTATGAAGGTAAGAGCATCTATTAAGAAACGGAGTGAAGACTGTAAGATAGTAAAAAGAAAAGGGCGCTTGTATGTGATTTGCAAGAAAACACCAAAATACAAAATGCGTCAAGGCTAAAATATATATATTGCGACAACATTAAAAAGAGATAACAATGGCACGTATTTCAGGTATTGATTTACCTAAAAATAAAAGAGGAGAAATTGGACTTACTTACATTTTTGGAATTGGTCGAAGTTCTGCGCAGAAAATTTTGACTGCAGCAGGAGTGGATTATGATGTAAAAGTGAAAGATTGGACTGATACGCAAGAAGCAGCTATTCGTAATGCTATTGCGCAAGGAGAATATAAACTAGAGGGAGAACTTCGCTCTACTATACAAATGAGTATTAAGCGACTTATGGATATTGGCTGCTATCGAGGGATTCGCCATCGCTTAGGACTGCCATTACGAGGCCAGAGTACAAAAAACAATGCTCGAACTCGTAAGGGAAAGAAGAAAACAGTAGCAAATAAAAAGAAAGCAACTAAATAGTTTTATAAAAAGAGGAGATATTCTTTATTAGGAATATCGCAATAAAATCAATTTCAACTTTTATATGGCAAAGAAAGCAGGAACGACCAAAAAAAGGATAGTAAAAATAGATGCAGTTGGACAAGCTCATGTAAGTTCTACCTTCAATAATATTATCATCACCTTGACCAATAATGATGGACAAACTATTAGTTGGTCATCAGCGGGGAAAATGGGCTTTCGTGGGTCGAAGAAGAATACTCCATATGCCGCTCAAATGGCAGCGAATGATTGTGCAAAGGTAGCCTTTGACTTAGGCTTACGCAAAGTTAAAGCTTACGTGAAAGGTCCTGGAGCAGGACGAGAGTCGGCAATGCGCACCATTCACTCCAATGGTATTGAGGTTACTGAGATTGTAGATGTAACACCTATCCCTCATAATGGATGCCGTCCAAAAGGACGTAGAAGAGTGTAAATGTAATTGTTCGAATATTAGTAATTATTAAGTAAAATGGCAAGATATACTGGACCAAAAACAAAAATTGCACGCAAATTTGGGTCTCCCATTTTTGGTGCTGATAAGGCGTTTGAAAAGAAAAATTATCCTCCTGGTCAACATGGCTTAGCAAAAAAAAGAAAAAAAGTCTCAGAGTATGGGATTCAACTTACGGAAAAGCAAAAGTTGAAATATACTTATGGTCTACTTGAACGTCAGTTTCGAAATCTATTTGAGAAAGCCTCTAGTATGAAGGGCCGAAAAGGAGATAATTTATTGCAATTGCTTGAAAGTCGACTAGATAATGTCGTATATCGACTTGGAATTGCTCCATCTCGTGCTGCTGCACGGCAACTTGTAGGGCATAGACATATTTTGCTTAACGGAGATATTTGTAATATTCCCTCAGTTATTTTGAAGGAAGGAGATATTGTTGGAGTTCGAGAGAAATCTAAAAGTTTAGAGGTCATTCAAGATAATTGTGGCAATATGCAGCAAAGTCGTTATGCTTGGATGGAGTGGGATAGTGCAACATTAACTGGTCGCTTTATGACTCGTCCCGAGCGTGCAGATATTCCAGAAGCAGTGAATGAACAACTTATTGTCGAATTGTACTCTAAGTAGTCGTATTTTTAATTTTTGACACGAGCGATTTTGGCTCAAAATGAAACGTAAAACATTATGGCAATATTAGCATTTCAAAAACCTGATAAGGTTATTATGCTTGAATCTACTAATACATTTGGGAAATTCGAATTTAGACCATTAGAGCCAAGTTTTGGCACTACTGTGGGTAACGCTCTGCGCCGAGTGTTATTATCTTCTCTTGAGGGATACGCTATTACTTCTGTGAAAATTAGTGGAGTAGAGCATGAATTTGCATCTATTCCTGGAGTACTGGAAGATATGGTAAATATTATACTTAACCTTAAAAAGGTTCGGATTAAGAAAATTGCAGAGGGAATTGATTCTGAAGTTGTAAAACTTAATATTGGTGGTCAGAATCAATTGAAGGCAGAACAAATTTCAGACAATATGCAAGTATTTAAGGTTTTAAATCCCGACCTTGTTATTTGTAATATGGAATCGTCCGTTAAATTACAGATAGAGTTGACTGTAAATAAAGGAAGAGGTTATGTAGTCGCTGAGGAAAATAAGATAGAGGGCGCAGAGATTGGAGTTATCGCAATTGATTCAATTCATACTCCTATCGTTAATGTTAAATATGATGAAGAAGATTATCGTGTAGAACAAAGAACAGACTACAAACGGTTATTTATGGAAATTACCACAGATGGTTCAATCTCACCAAAGGACGCATTGAAAGAAGCAGCGAAAATATTAATTCATCATTTTATGCTTTTCTCAGATGAGAAAATTACAATAGATACAGATGAGAAGTTTGCTAATGATGATTTTGATGACGAAGTATTGCATATGCGTCAGTTGTTAAAAACGAAATTGACAGATCTTGATTTATCAGTTAGAGCGCTTAATTGTTTGAAAACGGCAGAAGTTGAAACTGTTGGAGAGTTGGTGAAGTTTCAACGTAATGACTTGCTTAAATTTCGGAATTTCGGCAAAAAATCTCTTACTGAGTTAGATGAGAAATTGGTGCAACTTAATCTAAATTTTGGTATGGATATTTCAAAATATAAACTAGACAAAGAGTAAATAAGGAAATGAGACACGGAAATAAAATAAATCATTTAGGGGTAAAAACTGCGCATCGTCGCTCTTTACTGGCTAATCTTGCGATATCTCTTATTATGCATAAGCGTATTGAAACAACACTCGCAAAGGCTAAAGAATTAAGAGGCTATGTAGAACCGTTGGTCACAAAGGCAAAAAATAATACGACACATTCTCGTAGGTTGGTATTTTCTTCTTTAAGGAATAAGTATGCCGTAACGGAGTTATTTAGTGCCGTTGCCGATAAAGTAGGGACTCGTCCTGGAGGTTATACTCGAATTTTAAAAGTGGGGTTTAGAAAGGGAGATGCAGCGGAAATGGCAATGATTGAATTAGTTGATTTCAACGAAATTTACTCGGCCAATTCAACAAAAAATATAGTAAAAAAGACTACGCGTCGTAGTACAAGTCGAAAATCTATAGCTTCTGAGACACAAGTGCAGGCGAGTATAACTGGAGATACAGATACTTTGTCTAAAGAGGAAAATCAGAATAATAATCTTTAAAAATCAAATTTTAAATGTTTCTTATCCCGCAACTTTAAATGTATGGAGTTGCGGGATAAGTTTTGTGTGAGATTTGAGGTGATATTGGTGTGACTAAAAATATTACGAATAATGGTAGATATAGTAATTGGACTGCAATGGGGAGATGAGGGTAAGGGTAAAATTGTAGATGTATTAACTCCAAATTATACTACTGTTGCTCGGTTTCAAGGGGGGCCAAATGCTGGACATACTTTAGAATTTGAGGGAAAGAAGTTTGTTTTGCATACAATCCCATCTGGCATTTTTAGAAATAATATAATGAATGTCATTGGCAATGGAGTAGTGCTTGACCCTATTGTTTTGATGAACGAAATTACTAAACTTAATGCTGCAGGAGTTATTTCCAAGGGAAAAATTCTTCTATCAAAAAAAGCGCATTTAATTTTACCCACTCATCGAGTTCTTGATGCAATACAGGAACTCGAGAAAGGAACCTCCAAAATTGGTTCGACTCTCAAAGGTATTGGTCCTACCTATACAGATAAAATTAGTCGTGTAGGTTTGCGTGTTGGAGATATTTTACAAAGTAATTTTAAAGAAAAATATACTGCTCTTAAAGAAAGGCATTTAGCAATATTAAAAGTCTTTAATCACATTCCCAATATTGCAGATGAGGAAAAGCAGTGGATGGATAGCATTGTGCAAATACAAGCAGAATTTCGTATTATTGATGGTGAATATGAACTGGATGCTTTGTTAAAGACTGGCAAAGTGCTTGCAGAGGGAGCACAAGGGTCTCTTTTAGATATTGACTTTGGGTCATATCCATTTGTTACTTCGTCAAATACAATTTCAGCAGGAGTTTGTACAGGACTTGGTATTGCTCCTAATAAAATAGGCGAAGTAATTGGGATTTTTAAGGCATATTGTACTCGTGTGGGGAGTGGGCCATTTCCTACAGAGTTAAGTGATGAAATAGGTGAGAAATTGCGTCAAAAAGGTCGAGAGTTTGGATCTACAACAGGGAGAGCAAGACGTTGTGGTTGGCTAGACTTAGTTGCACTTAAATATACAATTATGGTAAGTGGAGTGACGCAATTATTGATGATGAAGTCGGATGTATTAGATAGTTTTGAGGTAATAAAAATTGCAACATCTTATAAAATTAAAGGCAAAGAAACAGAGCGATTCCCTTATGATGTAGATGCGTCTATTGAGCCTGTTTATACAGAGTTAAAAGGGTGGAATACGGATACTTCTAAATGTCGAAGTGAAAAGAATTTGCCAAAAGAACTATTAAATTATGTGGCGTT
Source organism: Bacteroidales bacterium (assembly GCA_051646985.1). Taxonomy (GTDB): domain Bacteria; phylum Bacteroidota; class Bacteroidia; order Bacteroidales; family UBA932; genus JAITMY01. The sequence continues at coordinate 7,887 of JBOFDL010000111.1, forward strand.
TATTGAGCAAGAAACAGGAGTGCCAATTCGGCTTATTTCGGTTGGTCCTGATCGTGAGCAAACAATTTTTCGGTAATTAATAAAAAACGACTCAATATATTGAGTCGTTTTTTTATTGCTAATTTATGGCAAGAAAATATTGATTAGTTTTTTGAATTATGCATCTTCTTTGCCCTTGCACGTACCTGACGTTGCGCTTTAATCCCTTTTGGAATATCCTTAATATTTCCTCCTCCTCGCCTTACTCTGCGTAAAAGAGGTAGCATCTCAATGATTACCCATGTGCATAAAATGACTACAATGCCTATGATAATCATAGGAACAATGATACTGCTTTTGAGGCTGTCGTCCATAATATTTTATTTTTTTATTGTAAATGCGAATATATTAAAAAAAATAATACTAAACAATATTTTTCTGGATCATTTGTTAATTTCATACATGTAGATTGTTGCTTGCATAATAAAATGAGGCTTCATATATATGAAAACTACCGTTTCTTTTTCCACAAGTTTTATTACATTTGTGCTTTAAAATAAATTTTTATGCAAAAGATTGCACGAAGTAAAATCGCCACTTTATTAGAGTGTGGAATAGTCGGAACTAATGTTATTGTTAAAGGATGGGTGCGGACAAAGCGCGGCAATAAAAATGTAGCATTTATTGCGCTCAATGACGGTTCGACCATTCATAATATTCAGGTGGTGTATGATTTAAAAAAAAATGCGGAGGATAAATTAAAGGAAATTACTACGGGAGCATGTATTGCCGCAACGGGGATATTAGTGTCTTCGCAGGGAAATGGTCAGACCGTAGAGATACAGGCCGATAGTGTGCATTTGTATGGCGCAGCAGACCCCGAACATTATCCTTTGCAAAAAAAAGGGCATACCCTTGAATTCTTGAGAGAGATTGCACATCTTCGTCCTCGTACAAATACCTTTGGAGCAGTATTACGTATTCGTCATGCAATGGCTTTTGCCATTCATCAATACTTTAACGATATAGGGTTTAAATATCTGCATTCTCCCATTGTTACAGCATCTGATGCAGAGGGGGCTGGGGCAATGTTTCGAGTAAGTACTCTTGATGCTAAAAATCCGCCATTGGCAGAAAGTGGAGAGGTGAATTTTGCGGAAGATTTTTTTGGAAAAGAAACAAGTCTCACCGTTTCGGGACAATTGGAGGGAGAACTTGCCGCAATGGCTTTAGGGGAGATTTATACCTTTGGGCCAACATTTAGAGCCGAAAATTCTAATACCCCTCGGCATTTGGCAGAGTTTTGGATGATTGAGCCAGAGATGGCTTTTTATGAGATTGAGGATAATATGAATCTTGCTGAGGATTTTATAAAATTCTTGATAAAGTATGCCTTAGATAATTGCAAAGATGATTTGCAGTTTTTGAATGATATGTACGATAAGGAATTGTTGGAACGATTGCAGGCAGTTTGTAGTACGGACTTTGTACGCTTGGACTATACCGAAGGCATTAAGATATTAGAGGCAAGCGGGCAAAAATTTGAATTTCCTGTGCATTGGGGAGTTGATTTACAAAGTGAGCATGAGCGTTATTTAGTAGAGCAGCACTTCAAAAAGCCTGTTATTTTGATAAATTATCCTAAAGAAATAAAGGCATTTTATATGAAACAAAACGAAGATGGAAAGACAGTGAGAGCAATGGATGTTTTGTTCCCAAAAATTGGCGAGATTATTGGTGGTTCACAGCGTGAGGAAAGCCTCCAAAAACTACAGGCTCGTATTGAAGAGTTGAAAATGGATACTAAAAGTTTGTGGTGGTACATAGATACTCGTCGATTTGGAACGGCTCCACATAGTGGTTTTGGACTAGGATTTGAGCGCTTGCTTCTGTTTGTGACGGGGATGAGTAATATTCGAGATGTTATCCCATTTCCTCGCACTCCTAAAAATGCGGAATTTTAAGTTCAAATTAGACTTATATTTTTTTACATATTCATTTTTAGGATTGTGCTAAAACAGACTTTTTCTCAACGTCTTACGCAACGTCTTTCACCCTTGCAAATTCAACAAATAAAATTGTTGGAACTACCTGTGTTGGAATTGGAGCAAAAGGTAAAAGAGGAATTAGAAGAAAATCCTGCATTGAAGGAGGAAATTACAGAGTTTGATATTCTACAACCATCTTTGCCAGAAGATTTCCAAAGTTATCGCCTTCAAGATAGTTATCCCACTTTTGATTTAAAAGATCGCAATAATATAAAACCCAATGAGATTGGCTTTCATGACTTAATGATGATGCAACTATCATTGCTCCCTATGGATCAACGACAAAAAGACATCTCCTCATTTATTATTGGATGCTTGGATGCAGATGGATACTTGCGTCGCCCCATTGCGTCATTAATTGATGACTTTGCGTTTGTTGAAGGAGTAATCGTGAGCGAAGAGGAAATAAAAGATGCTATTGTGCGTGTACAGGATTTAGAGCCTGCAGGAATTGGGGCAAGAAGTTTGCAAGAATGTCTTTGGCTGCAACTTAATAGTAAACTTAATGATGAGGATATAGATGACGAGGAGTTTGCCATACTAGAGTTAGCAATAAAAATTGTGAAATTTTTCTTTGAGGATTTTTCAAATAAACGACATGAAAAAATTGCGACAGGCTTAAGTCTCTCAGAGCAAGAACTACGTGAAGCAATGGCAGAAATTTTAAAACTTAACCCAAAGCCTGGTAATAGTTTTAGTGAGCAAACAGAGGATATTGCCCCTAGTATTACTCCTGATTTTTTGGTTGAGTATAAAGACGGAGAACTAATTTCCTCACTTACTGCACGAAATGCTCCACAACTCTCGATAAACCAAGAGTATAAAACCTTGTTGAAACAGTATGCTAAGGATAAAGAAGCAATGCAGTTTGTTCGAAAAAAAATAGACGATGCCGGTTGGTTTATCAATGCCATAAAGAGTCGCTATCTTACCTTATCAGCAGTAATGAATGTGTTGATTGAAAAACAAAAGTCATTCTTTACAACAGGTGATGAGGCTTCTCTAAAACCATTGATGCTTAAAGATATTGCCAGTATAGTCGGTTATGATGTTTCAACAATTTCACGAGTAGTAAATAGCAAGTATGTCCAAACAAACTTTGGTATATTTTCTCTTAAATTCTTTTTTTCTGAGGCTACTCAAACTGAAACAGGAGAGAATATTTCTACACGAAAAGTAAAACAAGAAATTAAGGAATTAATTGCAAACGAAAATAAGCATCAGCCTTTAAGCGATGAAGACATTTCTGAAATTTTGCAAAAAAAAACGTATAAAATAGCACGTCGTACAGTTGCAAAATATCGTCAAATGCTTGAAATCCCTGAGGCTCGTATGCGAAGGAGTATTTAATCGAAAAAATAATTATCTTTGCTCGCAAGAATAATATTTTAATTATACGTTTATGCAACAAAGTATTGACAATTACAATTTTAATGGTAAACGAGCCATTGTTCGAGTGGATTTTAATGTGCCACTTAATGATAAATTTGAAATTACAGATGACACTCGTATTCGAGCGGCAATCCCAACGCTAAAAAAAGTGCTTGCTGGCGGAGGAGCACTTATTTTGATGTCTCATTTAGGGCGTCCTAAGGGATTTACAGATAAATTCTCGTTGAAACATATTATCTCAGGTATTGAAAACCGCTTAGGTGTAAAAGTAAAGTTTGCCCCAGATTGTATGGGCGAAGAGGCCGCAGAACTTTCAAAGAATTTGAAGTCAGGAGAAGTTTTATTGTTGGAGAATCTTCGTTTTTACGCCGAAGAAGATGGAAAACCTCGTGGATTGGCAGATAATGCAACAGATGAAGACAAAAAAGTTGCAAAGGCAGAGGTAAAAGAAAAACAAAAAGATTTTATAAAGCGTTTGGCATCCTATGCTGATTGTTATATTAATGATGCCTTTGGAACTGCACATCGTGCACATGCATCAACAGCATTAATTGCTGAATATTTTCCTAAAGATAAAATGTTTGGCTATGTAATGGAGCGTGAAATTAAGGCGGTAGATAAGGTAATGCAAACGCCAGCACGTCCATTTACAGCAGTACTTGGAGGCTCTAAAGTTTCATCAAAAATAACAATTATTGAGCAGTTACTAAAAAAAGTAGATAATCTGATTATTGGAGGAGGAATGACCTTTACTTTTATCAAAGCACAAGGGGGAAACATTGGCTCTTCTATGGTGGAAGATGATCAACTTGAACTTGCAAAACGATTAATGATTGAAGCCGAAAAAGCAGGAGTGAAAATATATTTTCCTGCGGAGCAAGTTGTTGCAGATAAGTTTGGAGAAGATGCAAATACCCAAATCTGTCCTACAAATAATATTCCTGATGGATGGTTGGGCTTGGATGCAGCTCCTGCAGCAGTAGAAGCATACAAGGATGTAATTATGTCATCAAAAACGATTTTATGGAATGGTCCAATGGGAGTATTTGAAATGAAAAAATTTGCAGGAGGTACAAAAACCGTTGCAAAATTGATAGCAGAGTCCACTCAAGCAGGAGCATTCTCTTTAGTAGGCGGAGGCGATTCGGTCGCAGCAGTTAATCAACTTGGCTATGCAGATAAGGTTAGTTATGTCTCAACAGGCGGAGGTGCTTTGTTGGAGTATATGGAAGGGGTGGAACTCCCTGGAGTGAAGGCTATTCGTAGCTAGTATATTGTTTAATTTAAAAAAGTAAAGATGAAAAAAGTAATATTATTTATTGCCATTTTGGTAGCCACTACCTCAATGCTAATGGCCGAGAAAACGGAGACTGCAAAAGAAACAAAATCTTGTTCTAAAAAAGAAAAATCTT